>NZ_JBHTLK010000163.1:0-16174 GCF_042678885.1 Saccharothrix hoggarensis | reverse complement strand
TCTGCGCCGGCTGGTAGGGCGGCGGCTTCTCCACCTGGTAGGGCGGCGGCTTCGGCGGCTCGGCCCGCGCGGGCTGCGGCTCCGCCACGGGCGCCGACTCGGCGACGCGCGTCGGCGGGTAGTGCCGCTGCGGCGGGGTCGGCCGGTACGGGGGCACGGGCTGGTACGGCGGGATCTGCGCCGGCTGGTAGGGCGGCGGCTTCTCCACCTGGTAGGGCGGCGGCTTCGGGTTCGGCCCCTGCGGCTGCTGGGGCTGCGGCGGTGGCGTTCTCGACACCGCGGGTTGCGGGCTCGGGTTCCCGCGATCGCGACCGGGGCGGTTCAGCATGGCGGTAGTCAACCCGAAAACCCGCACGACGAGGGAGCCCACGAGCGCGATCGGGAAGAACCCGAGCAGCAGGTGGCCCACCAGCGTGACCGGCAGCGCCGACGTGGACAGCAGCAGGACCAGGAACGGGGGCCAGAACAGGCGGCGCGGCCAGTTCGGGCCGAGCCGGAACGCCGAGCCCGCCTGCAGCATCACGAACAGCAGGCACATCAGCGCCAGGACGGCCGTCGCGCACGCCGCGATCAGGTCCATGACGTCGGCGTTCGCCGTGATCGCCTCGACGACCGACGGCGCGCCAACCAGGTACTCGTACTGGGTGAACGCCACGCAGGGCGACTCGCTCAGCGACTCCATGCCCGGCAGCGCGCGGGTGCGCAGCAGCTTGACCGTCGCCGAGAACGCCATCCACGGCAGCACCAACGTGCTCATCACGCCGAGGACGGCGAAGATCGCGCCGGTGACCGGGCCGTAGGAGTTGCCGACGACGCGGCGGACGGTGATCGACAGCAGGGCGGCGACCGTGGGCAGCACGCCGATCAGCGCGCCGAACGCCGTGGCGGTCCAGGCCCAGTCGCCCGGGCAGACCGACACACCCGACCAGCCGTGCAGCCACGCCAGCAGCGACTCGGCCAGCTCCACGACCCGCACCACCCCTTCTCGTCGTCTCTCAGGGTACGGGTGCGGGCCACGCCGACAGCGCGGTGCGGGCAACGTCGTGCAGTTCCGCCCTGGTGGCGCCGTCGCGGGCCAGGGACGACATGCCCTGGACGGTGGCCGCGACGAACAGGGCGAGCCGGCGCGCGTCCGTGCCGGCGGGCAGCGCGCCGGTGGCGACGTCGTGCCGGATCTTCGCCTCGACCGCCTGTCTGGCCTGGTCACGGAGGTGGCGAAGGTCGGGCGCGCTGAGGATCAGGCAACCCTTGGGCCGGTCGGGGTTCGTGTACTCGACGGCGGCTTCGGTGAGGATGCGCTCGACCGCCTGGCGCGCCGTGGGCTCCTCGTCGAGGGCCCGCGTGGTGAACGCGCCGTAGGTGGCCTGGTAGCGCGTGACGACCTCGGCGAAGAGGGCCTGCTTGTCGCCGAACGCGGCGTAGAGGCTGGGCGGGTTGACGCCGGTGGCCTCGGTGAGGTCGGCGACGGACGTCGCCTGGTAGCCGTCGCGCCAGAAGGCGCGCGTGATCCGGTCCAGCACCTCGTCCCGGTCGAACCCGCGTCTGCGCCCCACCACCCCACGATTTTATAACGACCGCTACAGTTGCACTTCTGTAGTGGTCGTTACAGATTGGGGTGCTGGTGAAGACGGCATTGGTGACCGGGGCGGGGCGGGGAATCGGGCGGGCGATCGCGCTGCGGCTGGCGGCGGACGGGATGCGGGTCGTCGTGCACTACGGCCGGGACGACGAGTCGGCCGCCTCCGTGGTGGCGGAGGCCGGGCGCGGGGCGTTCGCGGTGCGGGCCTCGCTGCCGGCGGAGCTCGACGCGCTGGTGGCCGCGCTGCCGCCGTTGGACGTGCTGGTGAACAACGCGGGCGCGGCCCTGCCGCACCCGATCGAGGACGTGACGCCCGAGGCGTTCGACGAGGTGTTCGGCGTGAACGTGCGGGCGCCGTTCTTCCTGGTGCAGCGCGCGCTGCCGTTGCTGCGGGACGGTGGGCGGATCGTGAACATCTCGTCCGGGGCGACGCGGATCGCCATGCCGGCGGGGATCGCGTACTCGATGACGAAGGGCGCGCTGGACACGTTCACGCGCACCCTGGCACAACACCTCGGGCCGCGCGGGATCACCGTGAACACCGTCGCGCCCGGCGTGGTCGACACCGACATCAACGCGCCGTGGCTGCGCGGGAACCCGGAGGCGGAGGCGGCGATGGCGGCGCGGTCGGCGCTGGGCCGGATCGGTCGCGCGGACGACATCGCGGACGTCGTCTCGTTCGTGACGTCGGAGGACGCCCGGTGGGTCACGGGGGCGTGGATCGACGCGACCGGCGGCGCCCACCTGTGACCGCGCGGAAAGGGGGGTCCGGCTGCAAGTGCGAGCCGGACCCCTCCCCCGCGCGTGCGCCCGCCGCTAGCTCACACGCGCTCCCACAAGGCGGGCACCGCCGGCGGATCCCAGCCTGGTTGGGACGTGTGCCCCTGCAAGCACCTGTACCCGACGCCGTCGTACGTCACGAGGGAGCCGGTCGTGTACGCGACGCCTGGCTGCCAGGTCGTCTGGCCCGGGTTCGTGGTGGTCGTCGTGGTCGGCGAGGTGGTGCTGGTTGGCGTGCCGCCGCTGACGACCAACTGGAGGCCGTAGACCTGGAGGATCTCGTTGACCGGCTGGAAGTAGATCGTCCCGCCGGACGTGCAGTTCCCGGAGCCACCGGAGGTGACGCCCTGCGCCTGGTCACCGGTCAGCCACGAGCCGCCGGAGTCGCCGGGTTCGGCGCAGGCGTTCGTGCGGGTCAGGCCGGTGATCGTGCCTTCGGGGTAGGTCACGGAGGCGTTCTTCTGCTGGATGGTGCCGCAGCGCCACCCCGTCGTGGAGCCCGAGCGGCAGACCGAGGCGCCCACCGGGGCCTCGGTGGAACCCGCCACCGGCACCGTGCCGGGGTAGCGGTTGACCAGCGGGCGGCCCGTGTTGCCCGCGGCCGTGCGGACCCAGGCGTAGTCGTTGCCGGGGAAGCTGGAGCCGGCGAACGTGCCGCTCGGCTGGGTCGTGGCCGCGCCCGTGCGGCCGCAGTGGCCCGCCGTGACGAAGCCGCCGTTGACCGCGAACCCGACCGAGCAGCGCGACCCGCTGCCGATGTAGTACGCGTTGCCGCCGATCACGTCGATCAGCGGCCGCGGCTCCTCGGTGGACCGCTCGATCCGCACGTCCGCCTCGGCCAGGCCGCTGGCCCGGGTGAACGCGGCCGCGTCGGCGACGTCGCGGGCCAGGACGACCACGGTGTTGGTCGGCGCGTCGACGTACCAGCCGGGCACGGACTTCGGCGCGCTGCGGGCGTTGCGGTCGAGCTTGACCTTCAGGGCGTCGAGGTCGGCGAGGGAGCGCCGGACGAGCTTCGCCTCGGCGCCCGCCGCTTCGACGGACTGGATCTGCGCCGCGGCCGTGACGCCGACGACGAGCTTGGTGGCGTCGGCGTTCATCCACGCGCCCGCGAAGCCGGGGCCGAGGCGGGTCTTGAGGACGCCCTCGGTCCGGGCCGCGGCGGCTTCGCGGTGGATGCGGGCGCGGGCCTGGTCGGGCGTCAGGTTCAGGTCGCGCGCCAGGGCCGCGACCATGCCGCCGTCCGCGGCGGGTCGCGTTGGTGGACCGGCGGTCGCGGTGGTGGCGAGGGTCGCTGCCAATCCGGCAGCGCCCAGGACCGCCACGGCGACCGCGGCGACGCTACGTCGAGTCATCCGCTTGTCTCCTTGCAGGGGTGGTGACACGGGATGCGGGGCCGTGCCACCGACGCTAGCCGGCGCGGAGGTGCGGCGGATATGCCAATCACGTCATAACGCCACGTTATGGTCTAGTCCACTCGTGATCTTCGGATCGACGTCCGCCCAGCTCACGGCCTCAGCAGACGCAGAACTCGTTGCCCTCCGGGTCGGCCATGACGATGTGGTGCTCCGGGTCCTCCCACACCACACGACCACCGGCCGCCAGCAGCTGCGCCACCTTCGCGTTGACCGCCGACCAGCGCTCGGCCCGCGGCGCCTCCGCGCTCACCCGGATGTCGAAGTGCAGCCGGATCTTCTGCGTCTTCGGCTCCCGCACCTGTTGCAGGAACAGCTTCGGGCCCACACCGGCCGGGTCGTGCAGCCAGGCGCCGTCGTCCTGGTCGTCGTCGGACAGGTCGAACTGCGCCAGCCACTCCTCGCGCGTGGCGAACGGCGCCGGCGGCGGCTCCTCCTCGTAGCCGAGCGCCAGCTTCCAGAACTCCGCCAGCCGGGTCGGGTGGTGGCAGTCGAGGGCCAGACCGATGGTGTGCGCCATGTCCCGAGGTTAGGGCAGGGGTCCGACAGCTCAGAGCAGGCTCAGCTGGGTGCCCTTGCGCCGGCGCTTGGGCTGCGCGTCCCCGACCTGGTCGAACGCCTTGAGAGCGCTCAGGAACGGGGACTTCGGCCGCCCGGTCGTGTGGCTCAGGAACAGGTGCCGCTGCGCGCGGGTCATGCCGACGAACAGCAACCGGCGCTCCTCGTCCACCGCCTCCGGGTCGTCGGTCCCCGGCCGGCGCAGCGGCAGCAACCCGTCCTCGCACCCGACGATGAACACGACCGGGAACTCCAGACCCTTCGACGCGTGCAGGGTGAGCAGCGAGATGCGGTCCGCGCGCGGGTCCCACGTGTCCACCTCCACGCCCAGGGCGAGCGACGTGTGGAAGCGCTCGAAGTCCTCGCCGGACGCCGTGGCGAGGGGTTTCAGCAGCTCGTAGGCGGTGTGGTCGTCGCCCGCCACGGCACGCACGCGGTCGAGCACCGTCGCGCCGGCGGCGTACCGGAGGTCGTGCGCGATCCGCGCCACGCCGGGACGGTCGACCAGCCGGTCGTGCGAGCGCTTCTGGAACGGCAGGCCGGACTGGGTCAGTGCCTCGACCAGCGCCCGCGACTGCCGGTCCGTCCGGTACAGCACGGCGAAGTCGGAGAACCCCAGGCCCTGCGTGCCGTCGCCGACCACCCGCCCGCTGTCGAACGCGTGGAACGACGCCCCGCCGAGCACCTGCTCGACGGTCCGCGCCACGAACGCCGCCTCGGCCGACTCCGACGCCGCGTGGTGCACGCCGATGGGCGCGGCGCCGTGGTCGACCATCGGCCGCAGCTCCCGCCCCGGCACCAGGGACGACGGCGCGATCACCTCCAACGCGCCCGTCACGACCGCCGCCGACGACCGGTAGTTGCGGGTCAGGTGCACGGTCCGCGCGGTCGGGAAGTCCTCCCGGAACCGCAGGAAGAACCCGACGTCCGCGCCGCGGAACCGGTAGATCGCCTGGTCCGGGTCGCCGATCGCGGTCAGGTTGCCGTCGGCGGGCGCGAGCAACCGCAGCAGCCGGTACTGCTGCTCGTCCACGTCCTGGTACTCGTCCACCGACACCCACCGCCACCGCGCCCGGTAGGCGTCGACGAGCGCGGGCGAGCCCTCCAGCAGCGCCAACGGCAACGTGATCAGGTCGTCGAAGTCCACGAGGTCCTGCGCGCGCAAGGCTTTCTTGTACCGCTCGTCACCGGAGGCGACGAGCGCCCGCGCTTCCTTCTCGTCCGCGACGACCGACGACGCCACCGCCAGTTGGCGATCCGGGTCGGCGACGCCGAACGACGCCGACAGTCCCACCGACGAGTGGTGTTCCCGCAGGATCAGCACCCCGAGCGAGTGAAACGTCGCGATGGTCAGGTCGCCGACGGCGTCGGGCGCGAGGGCCGCCAGCCGTTCGGCCATCTCCTCCGCCGCGCGCCGGGTGAACGTGATGGCCAGGCACTCGGCGGCCGGCACGCCGCGCGCCGTCACCAGGTCCGCGATCCGGTGCGTCAACGTCCGCGTCTTGCCCGTCCCCGGCCCGGCGATGATCAGCAACGGCCCGCCGTCCACCTCGGCCGCCGCCCGCTGCTCCGGGTCGAGGCCGTCCAGCAACGACCCCGTGACGTCGACCGGGGTCGCGGGCGCCGCGGGCAGGGGCTCCGCCGCGCGCTCCGGCGCCGGACGCTCCACAGTGGACCGAACGGGCGCGGCGCAGTCGAACAGCGCGAACGCCGACCGCCGCCGCTCCAACTCCCCCGGCTCGAACACCGTGATCACGCCGTACTCGCCGTCGTACCCGGAATCGCGCACCACCTCGCCGCGCCGCAGCCGGGCCACCGCCTCGCCCAGCAACGTCGAGTGCGCCGCGATGTCGTCCACCGGGACGTCCTGGAGGATCACGAGCTCCGGGCCGAGCGCCGCGGTCAGCCGGTCGACCTCGGCCAGCACCTTCTTGCTCTTCGGCCCGGTGCCGACGATCTCGCTCACGATCTCCGGCAGCGGCACGAGGCTGGTGAACCCGGCGGCTCCGGCCGGTCGCGACCCGGCGGGCCGGTCGGCCAGCTCCTCCACCCGGCTGAGCACGCCGACCGTCAGCGGCTTGCCGCACTCCGGGCAGATCCCGCGGTGCGCCAGCGTCTCGGCGGGCTCCATCCGGACGCCGCACTTGCGGTGCCCGTCGACGTGGTACTTGCCCTCCTCGGGGAAGAACTCGAGCGAACCGGCGAACCCGTCCCCGGTCTCCAGCGCACGCCGCACCGCGTAGTAGTCCAGGTCCGTGTCGAACACCGTCGCCTCACGGCCCAGCGCGGGCGGCGAGTGCGCGTCCGAGTTGCTGACCAGCCGGTACTTGTCGAGCCCCGACACCCGCCAGTTCATCGCCGGGTCGGACGACAGCCCGGTCTCCACGGCGAAGACGTGCGGTGCCAGGTCGGCGTAGCAGTCCTCGATCGCGTCGAACCCGGACTTCGAGCCGAGCACCGCGAACCACGGCGTCCAGACGTGCGCGGGCACGAGGTAGCCGCCGCACCCCAGCGTGATCTCCAGCAGGTCGCGCGAGTCGAGCCCGAGGATCGGCCGACCGTCCGAGCCCAGGTTGCCGATCTTGGCGAGCGTGGCGTTGAACCGGGCGGCCGACGCCAGGTCCGGCAGGTAGACGAGGTGGTGCACCTTGCGGGTCCGGTCGTCGCGCTTGTAGATCGTCGAGATCTCGACCGACAGCATGAACCGGACGGGCGCCGCCGCCAGCGACGGCGGGAGCGTGCGGTCGATCTCCCGGTCGAGGTCGTCGCGCAGCCGGTACAGGCCGGGCGAGTCCTCGACCAGCGTCTCGGTCAGGTGGTCGTACCACGCGGGGTGGGTGAAGTCGCCGGTGCCGACCAGCGAGATCCCCTTCCGGCGGGCCCACCACGTCAGGTGTTCGAGGTCGCAGTCGCGGCTGCAGGCCCGGGAGTACTTGGAGTGGATGTGGAGATCCGCCACAAAGCGCACCGCGCTGATCTTAGCCACGTGCCGTCCGCGTCCCCGCCACGTCCCGGCCACGCCTTCGCCACGTCCCGGCCGCGCCTTGGTCACGTCTTGGCGGCGCACGCATGGCGCGCTCGGCGCGTCACACTGGCGGTCATGGACGATCCTGCGGTGGCCGGGCGGGTGCTCGTCGTGGACGACGACGTGACCGTGCGCGACGTGGTGCGCCGGTACCTGGAGGTGGCCGGGTACCAGGTGGAGGTGGTCGGCGACGGCGAGAGCGCGTTGCGCCGGTTCGCCGAGCGCCAGCCGGACCTGGTGGTGCTGGACCTGATGCTGCCCGGCGTCGACGGGTTGGAGGTGTGCCGGCGGCTGATGGTCCGCAGCGCCGTGCCCGTGGTGATGCTGACCGCGCTGGGCGAAGAGGAGGACCGGATCGCCGGGCTCCAGCTCGGCGCGGACGACTACGTGACCAAGCCGTTCAGCCCGCGCGAGCTGGCGCTGCGGGTGACGTCGGTGCTGCGGCGGTCGCGGGTCGCGGCGGCGCGGTCGTCGTCCGTGCTGGAGGACGGCGGGCTGCGGGTGGACGTGGGCGCGCGGTCGGCGTGGCTGGACGGGCGCGAGCTGCCGCTGACCACCCGCGAGTTCGACCTGCTGGTGTTCTTCCTGACCCACCGCGGCACCGCGTTCAGCCGGGGCGAGCTGCTGTCTCGGGTGTGGGGCTGGGAGTTCGGCGACCAGTCCACCGTGACCGTCCACGTGCGACGGTTGCGGGAGAAGGTCGAGGCCGACTCGGCCCGCCCGACGCGCATCGCCACCGTGTGGGGCGTCGGCTACCGGTACGACGGCGGTGCGTGATGCTGGTCGAGATCTACCACATCCTGCCGTTCGCGGTGCTGTTCTCGCTGCCGTTGGCGCTGCTCGGGGCGTTGGTGCTGCGGAAGCTGTGGAACGGGTCGCTGGCCACGGCGCTGACCGTGCTGGCGATCGTGCCGGTGGTGGCGACCGTCGGCGGCGTGCTCGCGGTGAGCGGGTTCATGTTCACCCCGATCCTCACCACGACCGTGCTGGTGTGCCTGCTGGTGGCGGTGGTGACGGTGCCGACCGCGGTGCTGCTGGGGCGGGCGCTGGCGCGGCGCAGCGTGTGGGAGCGGGAGGCGCGGGCGCGGGAACGGGCCGCCGAGGCGTCGCGGCGGGAGCTGGTGGCGTGGATCAGCCACGACCTGCGCACACCGTTGGCGGGCATCCGGGCGATGGCCGAGGCGCTGGCGGACGGCGTGGTGTCGCGGCGGGACGAGGTCGCGGACTACGCGGGTCGGATCTCCGCCGAGGCGGAGGCGCTGTCCGGGATGGTGGACGACCTGTTCGAGCTGTCCCGGATCACGGCGGGCGCGTTGCGGCTGACGTTGTCCGAGGTGCCGCTGGCGGACGTGGTCAGCGAGGTGGTGGCGGCGGAGGGGCCGGTGGCGTCGCGCAAGGGCGTGCGGCTGGAGGCGGACGCGACGACGTGGCCCGTGGTGCTGGGCAGTGACCCGGAGCTGGCGCGGGTGGTGCGCAACCTGCTGTCCAACGCGATCCGGCACACGCCGCCGGACGGGACGGTGGCCGTGCGGGTGGACGTGGACGGCCCGTCGGCGCTGCTGCGCGTGGACGACGCGTGCGGCGGCATCCCGGAGGACGACCTGCCGCGCGTGTTCGACGTGGCGTTCCGCGGCACGCCGCACCGCCGGCCGGTGGGCGGAGGGTTGGGGTTGGCGATCGCGCGCGGGCTCGTGGAGGCCCACCAGGGCACGATCGACGCCCGCAACCACGGGCGCGGCTGCCGGTTCGAGGTGCGGCTGCCGCTCAGCGCCGGCGGTTCGCCGCGCACCGCTTGACGTGCCCCGGGGGTGGGTCGGCGCGGTCCGGTGTGATGACAGCGTGACGTCACGGAACCGCGAGATCCACCGATTGGCTACGGTGACGCGCATGGAACGCAGCGCGCAGCGCCTGGGACGCGCCCTTGTCGTGATCGTGGACGACCGTGTGGCGCACGGTGAGCACGACGACAGCACAGGACCCCTGGTCACCGAGTTGCTGGAGGAAGCAGGGTTCATCGTCGACGGCACCGTCGCGGTGGAGGGTGAGGTCGTGGGCATCCGCGCCGCACTGAACACCGCCGTCATCGGTGGCGTCGACCTGGTGGTGACCGTCGGTGGCACCGGTGTGTCGCCGCGCGACGTCACGCCGGACGCCACGCAGGGCGTGCTCGACCGGCCGATCAGCGGTATCGCCGAGGCGCTCCGGGCGTCGGGGTTGGCGGCGGGCGCGGTCGACGCGGGCATCTCGCGGGGGCTGGTCGGCGTGTCCGGCAGCACCCTCGTGGTGAACCTCGCCGGGTCGCGGTCGGCGGTGCGGGACGGCATGGCGACGTTGTCCGCGCTGGTGCCGTACGTGATCGAGCAGCTGTCGGGGCTGGACGAGTCGTGACCGAGCCGGCTGACGACGCCGACGCCACCCCTCCCGCGGCGGCAGCCGCCGATCAGGCTGCCGCGGCCGCAGCAGCTTCGGCTGATGCGGCTTCGGCTGCGGCTGCGGCTGCCTCTGTCGCGGAGGAGGCGGCGCGGCGTCGTCGGCTGGCGGAGGTGTTCGGCGACGTGCTGCCGGGGAGCTCGTCGGACGAGCCGCGCCCGACCGGGCGCGACGACCGGTGGTACGAGGAGAACCGGCCGCCACACCACGGCGGGTAGCGGCCGGGCCGCCCGGCGACCGGTCTCCGTCGAGCCGGCGCGGGGCCGAGCGATGACGGACGATGGCGGGCGACGGTGGGCGATGGCCGGGCGGCGCCTTGGGCGGCCCGGCCACCTCCGGTGTCCGTGGGACGACCCGTTCGCGGGATCGTCAGTCCTGGCGCTGGCGCTGCGCGGCGAGCAGGTCGCGGATCTCCTTCAGCAGCTCCACGTCGGTCGGCTCGACCGGGCCGGCTTCCTCTCCGCGCTTGCGGCGCTCCTTCAGCTTGTTCATCGGCAGCACGAAGATGAAGTAGACGATCGCGGCCACGATCAAGAAGTTGATCACCGCGGTGATGATCGCGCCGAAGTCGATGATGGTCTTGTCGCTCTTGCCGAGCTGCACCGCCAGGCCGTTCACGTTGTTGCCGCCGAACAACGCGATGATCGGGTTGATCAGGTTCGTGGTGAACGCGGTGACGATGGCGGTGAACGCGGCGCCGATGACCACGGCCACGGCCAGGTCGATCACGTTGCCGCGCATGAGGAAGTCCTTGAAGCCCTTGATCACAGTCGACTCCTCCGTTCGGGGGTATTGGGGGGCTAGCGGAGGGTAACGGCAAAGCACGCTCGCAGTAACCCAACAGAGCGTGTGTCGCCCCAACACCACCCTCACGCGGGTTACCCCACCCCACCCGAACCACCCCAACACCACCCCACACCACCCTTTCCACGGTCATCCCCCGACCGCCGCCCCTCGCCACCTCCGCCCCGCCGCGCCACGCCACAGCGGCCGGCCCAGCGACCGCCGGAACCGCACCGGGTTCGCTCGCCGGTCATGCCAGCACCGGGTTGCGGTGAGTGGGATGACAACGACCGGCCCGACGCAGGCCGAATGCGGCACCAACCACGACCACCCGAAGCACGATCGCGGCGGCAACAGACATGCCTTTGGCGATCAGCGGGCGGCGGGCAACGGGTGGCGGGCCACGGGCGGGGGTGGCGGTCGCGGTGGCGACCGGCCGTGATCGCAGGCCGCTGCGGTGGCGGCGGGTGGCGGGCCGTCGCGGCGGTGGGCTGCGGTCGCGGTGGGTGGCTGCCGTTGTGGTGAGGGTGAGGGTTAGTGGTGGGTTACGGCTACTGGGTTGGCCAGGGACTCCGAGGCGATTCGGTGCGCCGCCTCGCGGTTGGCGGAGATCACCACCACCTCGTCCCGCACGGCTACCACCGAGGCGTCCGTGGCCAGCACGCGCGACTCCGCGCCGACCACGTCGACCCGGCTCCCCGGCCGCAGCAAGCCCGCCACCCCGGCGTCCGCGAGGCGCACCGCCACCGACGAGACGTCCGGGTCGGATGGTCCTAGTCGGGCATCCGTCAGGGGTTCGCCCGCTCTCGCCGCGGACACCAGCGTTCGGCCCAGCGCGTCGGGCCGGGTGACGGTTCCGGTTGGGGACAGAGACGGCGGCATGGCTACCGCGCGGACGTCCTCGGCGGTCAGGGGGACGTTCGGCGGGAGGTCGCGCGCGGCTACCAGGACGTCGACCGTGGGACTGGGCGGCAGCACGGCCAGACCCACGGCGACCAGGGCCAACAGGGCCGCCAAGATCCTTCTGAGGTGGAGGGGCATGGGGTCGACGTTAGGGACGTCAGCGCCCTGCCGACAGCAGGAATCCCCGAGTTGTGGACAACTCGGGGACCTGTGGAGAACTGCCCTACGACGCGGCGGCGGCCGGAGTGGAGGACGACGACGAAGAGGAGGAAGAAGTCGACTCGCTCTTCGTGGAAGAGGTGGAAGACGAGGACGGAGCGGAGGTGGACGACGAACGGCTGTCCGTCCGGTAGAAGCCGCTGCCCTTGAACACGACGCCGACCGCGCCGTACAACTTGCGCAGCCTGCCGGAGCACTCGGGGCACTCGGTGAGCGCGGAGTCCGAGAAGGACTGCACCGCGTCGAACCGGTGGTCGCACTCGGTGCAGGCGTACTGGTAGGTCGGCACGGTGGGCCCTCCACGAGTCCGGTTTGGCACTCCTCCGTCACGAGTGCCAACAACGATGATGCGCCAACGGGCACACGTGGCGCAAACATCACAGGTCAACGTCACAACGGCAGTCGAACCAAGCCCGATCCGGGCGTCAGCACCGCATCCATCCGGACATCGTGCGGTTCGGCCGGCAGTGACGGCACGAACTCCTCGTCCCGCACAAGGGCCACCAACGGACCTGTGGACAACGTCAACGCGCGGTCGTAGTAGCCGCCGCCCTTGCCCAGCCGCACCCCGGAGTGGTCCACCGCCAACGCCGGCACCAGCACCAACGCCGCCGAGCCGACCGCCGCCGCACCCAGCAACGGCCCCACCGGCTCATGCAGCCCGAACGCGCCCGGCCGCAGCTCCCCGTCGTACGCGGCCCAGTCCAGCGACGAGCCGACCACCACCGGCAGCAACACGCGCAGCCCGCGATCCCGCAACGCGTCGAGCATCTCCACCGACCCCGGCTCCGACGGCGCGGCAACGTACGCGCACACCGCCTGACCGGCCGAAACGCCGAAAGCAGCAACGGCGATCAGCACTTCGGCCGCCATCGCGGGCATGACCGCGCTGCGACGAGCGGCTCGCAACCGTGTGCGCAGCGTCGTCTTCCGATTACGTTCACCGGACGTCATGGCAGGTCACCCTAAGCGCGCCGTTACGCTCGCAGGCCATGAGCGCCTTCCAGACAGCAATCGTGCCGGCGGCAGGCTTGGGCACCCGCTTCCTGCCCGCCACCAAAGCGGTGCCCAAGGAACTGCTGCCGGTCGTGGACACCCCCGGCATCGAACTCGTCGCCACCGAGGCCGCGGAGGCGGGCGCGACGAAGCTCGTGATCGTCACCTCCCCCGGCAAGGACGCGGTCGCGGAGTACTTCCGCCCGCAGCCCGAGCTGGAGCGGACGCTGGAGGAGCGCGGCAAGACGGACCTGGTCGAGAAGGTCCGCCGCGCCCCGAGCCTGCTCGCCGTCGAGACCGCCATCCAGGACAAGGCCCTCGGCCTCGGCCACGCGGTCGGCTGCGCGGAGGGCAACCTGACCGGCGCGGACGAGGCGGTCGCCGTCCTGCTCCCGGACGACCTGGTGCTGCCGACCGGCGCCCTGAAGAAGATGGCCGCGGTGCGCGAGAAGTTCGGCGGCAGCGTGCTGTGCGCGTTCGACATCCCCAAGGACCAGATCTCCGCCTACGGCGTCTTCGACGTCCGCGACACCGGTGACGACGACGTCAAGCAGGTCGTCGGCATGGTGGAGAAGCCGAAGGCGGAGGACGCGCCGTCCACGTTCGCCGCGGCCGGCCGCTACCTGCTCGACCGGGCCGTCTTCGACGCCCTGAAGCGCATCACGCCGGGCGCGGGCGGCGAGCTCCAGCTCACCGACGCCATCGCGCTGCTGATCAACGAGGGCCACCCGGTGCACGTCGTCGTCCACCGCGGTGGGCGACACGACCTGGGCAATCCGGGTGGATTCCTCAAAGCTGCGGTTGACTTCGCACTTGAGCACCCGGACTACGGGCCCGACCTGCGGGAGTGGTTGCGGGAACGCCTCGGCAACTCCTGAACGAGGGTCAACTATGAGGTCAGTGGACGAGCAGCTCGCCAGGGTGGTCGCCGCCGCGGTGCGGCCCGCCCCCGTGCGGGTGGCGATCTCGGAGTCGCAGGGCCTGCTCTGCGCCGAGGAGGTCGTCGCCGAGCGGGCGTTGCCCGGTTTCGACCAGGCGGCGGTCGACGGTTACGCGGTGCGCAGCGTGGACGTGCAGGCCGCCAACGAGGAACCGGTGCAGCTGCCGGTGGTCGGCGAGATCCCGGCCGGGTCCCGCCAGCCCCGGCGGCTTCAGCCGGGCCAGGCGGTCCGGGTCGCGACGGGCGCCCCGCTGCCCACGCTGGCCGACGCCGTGGTGCCCCTCGGCTACACCGACGGGCACCCGGCGAAGGTGACCGTGCACCGCTCGGTGCCGTCCGCGGCGTACGTGCGGCGCACCGGCGAGGACGTGCAGACCGGTGACGTCGCCGTGCGCCGCGGCGCGTCCATCGGCGCGGCCCAGGTCGGCCTGCTCGCCGCCGTCGGCCGCAACAAGGTGCTGGTCCACCCCCGGCCGCGGGTGTCGGTGATCTCGGTCGGCGAGGAGCTGGTCGACGTCGACCGCACCCCCGGCCAGGGCCAGGTGTACGACGTGAACTCGTACGCGCTGGCCGCCGCCGCGCGGGACGCGGGCGCCGAGGTCAGCCGGGTCGGCATCCAGTCGTCCGACCCGCGCCGGCTGCACGAGGTCGTCGAGGGACGGTTGCTGCTGTCCGAGATCGTGGTCGTCGCGGGTGGCGTCGGGGGCGTCATCGGCGACGAGGTGCGGGCGGCGCTGGCCGACCTGGGCGACGTCGACGTGACGCGGGTGGCCATGCACCCCGGCTCGGTGCAGGGCTTCGGCCGGCTCGGGCCGGACGCGGTGCCGACGTTCCTGCTGCCCGCGAACCCGATGAGCGCGTTGGTCGTTTTCGAAGTGCTGGTGCGTCCGCTGATCCGGGCCGCGCTGGGCAAGCGCAACCCGTACCGGCGGGCGGTCAGCGCGCGGCTGCTGTCGCCGCTGACCTCGACCAAGGGCCGGCGCGGCTACCTGCGCGGCCAGCTGCTGCGCGACGCGGACAACGGCGAGTACCTGGTGCAGCCGCTGGGTACCTCCGGGTCGCACCTGCTGGCGTCGTTGGCCGAGGCGAACTGCCTGATCATGGTCGACGAGGACGTGACCGACGTGGCGGTCGGCGAAGAGGTCATGGTCAGCTTCCTGGCGCAGAGGGGCTAGCGGCGGCAGGGCGGGAGCAGAAGGGGTCAGATTGAGTCTGGCGTGGGAAGGCGGCCGACATCCCGGCTGGCCCGCGCGGCTCGGACCGCTGAGGGTCGACGCCGGTGTCGTGGCACTGCGCCCGCCGAAGCTGTTCGACGCGTCCGCGTGGTCCCGGACGAGGCTCCGGGACCGGGCGCACCTGGAGGACTGGGAGCCCACGGCGGTCGAGGGCTGGCAGGAGCGCAACGCCCCGCTGGCGTGGCCGGCGCAGTGGTCGTCGCTCAAGGCGCTGGCCCGGCGCGGGCAGGCGCTGCCGTTCGTGATCACCGTGGACGGCGCGCTGGCCGGGCAGATCACCGTCGGCAACGTCGTGCGCGGCTCGCTGCGGTCGGCGTGGGTCGGGTACTGGGTGGCGGCCGACCGGGCGCGCGGCGGCGTGGCCACGGCCGCGCTCGCGCTCGTGGTCGACCACTGCTTCGGCGAGGCGGGCCTGCACCGGCTGGAGGCGACCGTCCGGCCGGAGAACACGGCCAGCCTGAGGGTGCTCGCGAAGGCCGGTTTCCGGGAGGAAGGGCTGTTCCTGCGGTACCTCGACGTGGCCGGCGACTGGCGGGACCACCTGTGCTTCGCCATGACGTCGGAGGAGGCGTCGCCCGACGGCCTGGTACGCCGATTGGTCGCGCGGGGATACGCCCGAACTGCCTGATCCTGGGGCCGTGCGGCTTATTCGGATCACCCGAAAGTGGGTGATACACCACACTTTGGTACGTACGCCGGTCGGCGTGCCTCCGACACAGGTGTGACTGTTGTGACTAGCGTGGCAGACGCACCGAGCGCGCCGCGGGGTAGGGGGAGGTGACGGGGATGCCCAGCTCGCTGATCGTCGTGGGACTGGTGGTGGCCTGGTTGGTCGTCCTCGTCCCGATGGTCGCGCGCAAGCGCGCCGACGCGACGCGCGGCAGCATGGAGGAGGAGTACGACGCCATGCCCGAGGTCGACACCGAGTTCACCGAAGCCGAGTTCGAGGACTACGACGAGTACGACGACGAGCCGGAGGTGGACGACTTCGTCCCGCACCGGCCGTTCCGCCCCGGCCGCGGCGGCTACGACCCCGAGACCGCGGCGATCGTCGCCCAGGCGAAGTACGCGTTCCGCCGGCGTGTCGTCGGCACGCTCCTGCTGATCGCGCTCGTCACCGGCGTCGTCGCCGGCGTGCTCTACCCGCTCGCGTGGTGGGGCCACGCGGCGGTCGACGTGACGCTCGTCTCCTACCTCGGCTACCTGCGCCGCCAGGTGCGGATCGAGGAGGAGATCCGCGCCCGCCGGGTCGCCCGGCTCGCCCAGGCGCGCCGCCGCACGGTGCGCCACAGCGGTCCGGCGCGCCCGCAC
>NZ_JBHTLK010000162.1:0-16349 GCF_042678885.1 Saccharothrix hoggarensis | reverse complement strand
AGCTGACCGGCGACCCGGCGGCCCGCGCGCACCTCGAACGCGGCAACGCCCTGCCGCCGGGTGTGGCGGGCGTCGGGTTCAAGGGCGGGTCGCTGCCCGGCGTCGTCACGGTGGGCTTCGGCGTGCGCTGGGCGGACGGGCGGGTCGGCAGCGCGGCCGTGCTGACGAAGGAGGTCGACGAGACCTGGTTCGGCCGGTCCGCGGAGCTGGTGCGACTGGTGCTGCGGGCCCTGCTGGAGCCCGCCGCGCTGCGGGAGCTCCAGGTCAGCCTCTCGTAGGATGGCAGCGGTGGACCTGGTGCAACGACTTGCCGAGCTGGAGCAGCGCGTCGCCGCGCTGGAGGGCGACGAGCGGGAGACGGTCGCGCTGCCCGAGACCGAGGACGGCGGCGGCGCGTTCGGCTACGGCGGGCGGGTGGCGCTGGGCGACGGCCGGGTGACGTGGCGGATCGACGTGACGCCGGAGCGCGCGCTGTCGTTGGCGGACCGCCCCCGGATCGAGGTGCTGTCCGCGTTGGCGCACCCGGTGCGGGTGGAGATCGTCCGCACCCTGCTCGCGCACGGCGGTCAGCCCGCGGCCGCGTTGCAGGAGGCGGCCCAGCTGGGCTCGACCGGTCAGCTGTACCACCACCTGAAGGCGTTGACGGCGTCCGGCGTGGTGGAGCAGGACAAGCGCGGGAGCTACCGGCTGCGGCCGGCGGCCACCATCCCCGTGCTCGTCCTGCTCACCGCCGCGTCGGACGTCGCCGGTCAGCTGCGCAGCTGAGGCGCGACCTCGGCCGCGACCAGCTCGACGTGGTCGAGGTCGGCGAGGTCGAGGACCTGCAGGTAGACGCGGCTGACGCCGGTCTTCTCCCGCCACGTGCCGAGCCGGTCCACGACCTCGGCGGGCGTGCCGGTGAGGCCGTTCTCGCGCAGCTCGTCCACCTCGCGGCCGATCGCGGCGGCGCGGCGGGAGACCTCGGCGTCGTCACGCCCGACGCAGACCACCAGGGCCGCGGAACGGGTGATCTCCGCCGGGTCGCGGCCGATCGCCTCGCACGCCGCGTCGACGCGGGTGAGCAGGTCGACGGAGGCGTCGACCTTCTGGAACGGCAGGTTGAACTCGTCCGCGAACCGGGCCGCGAGCGCGGGCGTGCGCTTCGGGCCCGTGCCGCCGATCAGCACCGGGATCTTCGCCACGGGCTTGGGCAGGGCGGGCGAGTCGGCCAGCCGGTAGTACTTGCCCTCGAAGTCGAACGTCCCGCCGACCGGGGTGCCCCACAGGCCGGTGACGATCTCCAGCTGCTCGGCGTACCGCTCGAACCGCTCCACGGTGGACGGGAACGGCAGGCCGTACGCGGTGTGCTCGGCCTCGAACCAGCCCGCGCCGAGGCCGAACTCGACCCGGCCGCCGGACATCTGGTCCACCTGCGCCACGCTGATCGCCAGCGGGCCGGGGTGGCGGAACGTCGCCGCGGTCATCAGCGTGCCGAGCCGGATGGTCTCGGTGTCGCGGGCGAGCCCGGCCAGCGTGATCCACGCGTCGGTGGGGCCGGGCAGGCCGTCGCCGTCGCCCATCTTGAGGTAGTGGTCGGAGCGGAAGAACGCGCCGTAGCCCGCGGCCTCGGCGGTGCGCGCCACCGCCAGGAGGTCGTCGTAGGTGGCCCCTTGCTGGGGCTCGGTGAAGATGCGGAGTTCCACCGCGCCGACGCTAGTCGGCCACTTCGGGAACCCGCGATTCGAGCGAGGCGGAGGTCGCGGACGTCACCGGCGGCGTGACCGGGACCGCTTCTCCTCCACCGGCGCGGCGGGCGGGGCGTCGGCACGGACCCGGAGCCCTTCGACCACCCGCACGATCGTGCGCTCGACCTCGGCGCTGGCCTTGCGCGGGTCGGACGCGCCGGCGATCGTGCTCGCGCCGGCCGACAGCGCGCCGAACAGCAGGCGGGACATCGTCTCGACCGGCAGCTGCTCCAGCTCGCCGGACGTGACCAGCACGTCGATGGTGGAGCGCAGCAGGCCGTAGCTGAAGTGCTCCTCGGCCTCGCGCCACCGCTCCCAGCCCATCACCACCGGCGCCTCGTGGATGACGATCCGCTGGTAGGCGGGTTCCAGGCAGACCCGGACGTACGCGCGCAGGCCCGCGATGGCGGTCTCCCACGGGTCGCCGGGCGCGCTGACGATCTCGCCGAGCTTGCGCATGAACCTGTTCTCGACCGAGTCGAAGGCGGCCTCGAACAACGCCTGCTTGCCGCTGAAGTGGTGGTAGAGCGCGCCCTTGGTGAGCCGGGCCCGCTTGGCGACCTCGTCCAGCGACGTGCCCGCGTACCCGCGTTTGGTGAACAGCTCGACCGCGCTGTCCACGAGGGCCTGCCTCGTCGACTCGGAGTACTCCAACCGCCTGGAACGCACTGTCACCACGTTCACAACCGTACGACATACCGACGGTACGTACTCGTGGTATGTTCGCCTCATCGGCCATACCGACGGTATGCGAGAGACCTGGGGTATGACGCCGGTCACCCCGAGAGGAGGCGTGATCATGAGTTGGACGGACTACTACCGACGACGTGACGCCCTGGACGCCGTGCTCCGCGCCGCGGCGGGGAATCCCGCGGCGCCCCTGACGTTCGACCGCGACCTGTTCGCGACCGAGGACGACCTGCTCCTCGCCCTCCACTACCGCTGGATGCGGCAGCTCACCGGGCGGCTCGGCACGGCGCTGGAGGACAGCGACGACGACCGCGTGGAAACCGTCACCCGGACGTGGCGCGCGCTGGCCGCCGAGCAGCCCGTGCTGCGCGCCGTGCTGGACGCGCACCTGACCGTGCCCGAGGCCCTCGAGCGGGAGCAGCGCCTGCTGGCGCTGACCGCGGGCCTGGCCGACCTGTCCGAGCCGGGCGAGGACGTCGCCGGCGTCGGCGCGGCGTTCCTCGGCCTGATCCGCACCGGCCCGGCCGCCGTCGTCCCCGGCCGGCGCCGCGGGCTCGCCAAGAGCGCCTGAGCACCTGTAGGTATGAGGCATGCCGAAGTGGACTCCCAGGAAATGGGACACCGCGGACATCCCCGACCAGGGCGGGCGCACCGTGCTGGTGACCGGGGCCAACTCGGGCCTCGGCCTGCGCACCGCGGAGGTGCTGGCGGGCAAGGGCGCCCACGTCCTGCTGGCGTGCCGGTCCGCCGAACGGGGTCAGCGGGCGTTGGAGCGCGTGCTCGCGACGGGCGGCAAGGCCGAGGTGGTGCCGCTGGACCTGGCCGACCTGTCCTCGGTCCGCACGGCCGCCGCCGAGGTGCGCGAGCGCACCGGTGACGCGCTGGACGTGCTGGTCAACAACGCGGGCATCATGGCGGTGCCGCTGGGCCGCACCGCCGACGGCTTCGAGCGCCAGTTCGGCACCAACCACCTCGGCCACGCCGCGCTGACGTGGCTGCTGATGCCCGCGCTGCGCACCCGGCCCGGCGCGCGGGTCGTCACCGTGTCGAGCCTCGCCCACCAGATCGGCCGCGTCGACCTGGCCGACCCGAACTACGAGGTGCGCCGGTACACGCCGTGGGGCGCCTACGGGCAGTCGAAGCTGGCCAACCTGCTGTTCGCCCGCGAGCTGGACCGGCGCACCCGCACGGCGGGCGTCGACGTGACGTCCGTCGCTGCCCACCCCGGTCTGACGGCCACCGAGCTGAGCGGCAACATGGCCAAGGCGCACCGCAACCCGCTGCTCGGGCTCGGCGCGCGGATCAGCGACTCGTTCTCCCAGAACGTCGAGGTCGGGGCGTTGCCGCAGCTCTACGCGGCCACGTCGCCGGACGTGGAGCCGGGCGGCTACTACGGGCCGGACGGGTTCCGCGAGATGCGCGGCCACCCGGCCCCGGCGGGGTCCACGACGGCCGCCCGGGACGAGCTGGCGGCGAGCCGGTTGTGGGACCTGACGGCCAAGCTCACGGGCGTCGCGCCCGACCCCTCGTGACGTAGGGTTGAGGTCGTGACCGTCGTACCTGAAGGTCGGAAGCTGCTGCGGCTGGAAGTCCGCAACAGCCAAACGCCCATCGAGAAGAAGCCCTCGTGGATCAAGACCAAGGCGAAGATGGGCCCCGAGTACCGGGAGCTCAAGGGCCTGGTCAAACGCGAGGGCCTCCACACGGTGTGCGAAGAGGCCGGTTGTCCCAACATCTACGAGTGCTGGGAAGACCGGGAGGCCACCTTCCTCATCGGTGGCGAGCAGTGCACCCGACGCTGCGACTTCTGCCAGATCGACACCGGCAAGCCCGCCGACCTCGACCGCGACGAACCGCGGCGCGTGGCGGAGTCCGTCCAGGCGATGGGCCTGCGGTACTCGACCGTCACCGGCGTGGCGCGCGACGACCTGGAGGACGGCGGCGCGTGGCTGTACGCCGAGACCGTCCGCCAGATCCACGAGATGAACCCCGGCACGGGCGTCGAGCTCCTGATCCCGGACTTCAACGCGGTGCCGGAGCAGCTGGCCGAGGTGTTCGGCTCACGTCCCGAGGTGCTGGCGCACAACCTGGAGACCGTGCCGCGGATCTTCAAGCGCATCCGGCCGGCGTTCCGCTACGAGCGGTCGCTGGAGGTCATCACCGCGGCCCGCGAGGCGGGTCTGGTGACGAAGTCCAACCTGATCCTGGGCATGGGCGAGACGCCGGACGAGGTCACCGAGGCGCTGCACGACCTGTACGACGCGGGCTGCGAGATCATCACGATCACGCAGTACCTGCGGCCGTCGCCCCGGCACCACCCGGTCGAGCGCTGGGTGAAGCCGGAGGAGTTCGTGACGCACAAGGAGACCGCCGAGGGCATCGGCTTCTCCGGCGTCATGGCCGGTCCCCTGGTCCGGTCCTCCTACCGCGCGGGCCGGCTGTACGCGCAGGCCGTGCAGAAGCGCGGCGACGTGCTGCCGGAGAACCTGCGCCACCTGCTCGAAGCGGGCGGCGCGGCGCAGGAGATCACCTCGCTGCTCTCGTCACGCTGACGTCGGCTCACCGACCACCACGCCGTCCAGCGCCCGGACGTAGTCCGCTCCGAAGGCGCTGGACGGCGTGTGCGCGCCGGGGGCCGTGCCGTCGAGGCGCTGGACGGCCTTGACCACCGAGTCCGCGGTGAGGTCGTAGGCGTTCGGCCCGGTGAGCGCGAGCCGCACCCGGTTGCCGTCGGCGTCCCAGACCTCGCCGAACACCTCGGAGCGCGTCCGGCCCCTGGTGGCGTCGTTGGGCCCGCCGATGCGCTTGGCCACCGCCTTGCCCAGCCGCTGGCCGAGGCCGGTGCGCAGGAGCGGCGCGGTGATCGGCTGCAGGCGCGTCAGCACGCCGGGGATCGTGGTGAACGTGGTGATGTTGGGGATGCCGGTGGACCGGTAGGCGGTGCTCACGTCGCCCCACGGGATCGCGCCCACGTCACGGGGCCGGTCGCGGAAGTGCGCGGTGCGCCGCCGGTGCCCCAGCCGGACGCCGCGGATCTCGCCGTCCCGCCGGACCCGGCCACCGCCGCCCGAGCCCTCGACGGCCGTCCGGGCCGTGCCCGCGCTCGCGCCGCCCTGCACCAGGAACGCCAGGTCGAGGTGCGTGGCCGTGGGCAGCGCCTCGTGCAGCATGGCGGCGACGCAGTCGGTGGGGACGACGTCGAACCCGATGCCCGGCAGCAGCACCACGCCGGCGGCCTTCGCGGCCTCGTCACGCGCGCTCACCGCCTCGAAGACGTCGATCTCGCCGGTGATGTCGAGGTAGTGGGTCCGGGACTCCAGGCAGGCGTCGACCATCGGTCCCGACGTCGCCGAGAACGGGCCGGCGCAGTGGGCGACCACGTCGACGTCCGCCAGCGCCGCCGCGGCGGCCTCCGGGTCGTCCAGTCGGAAGACCCGGTGCTCCAGCTCCAACCGTTCGGCCAGCGCGCGCACCTTCGCGGCATCGCGCCCGGCCAGCACGGGCCGCAGCCCGCGCCGCACCGCCAGCTCGGCGACCAACGTGCCGGTGAACCCGTTCGCCCCGTAGACCATCCACGTCATGGGGTAGAAGCTACTCGCAGGTAGCTAGGTGGACGACCGCCGCCGCACCACCGCGCTCCCCACCAGCAGGAGCGCGCCGAGCACGACGACCGGAGCGGCCCACGCCAACCGCTCCGCGCGCAGCCGGCCGCAGATCTCGACGAACGCCCCGCCCTCGGCCTCGACGGCGACCTCGTCGTAGCCCATGCCGACGGCGTTCCCGCACGAGACCGCGATGCCCGACGGGGTGTCGGTCGACAGGGGCGCCAGCACGATCAGCAGCCCGGCCAGGAAGAACGCAACACCGACCACCGCGGTGACGGCCCTGGGCGACATGCCGAGAAGTTACGTCTCCGGGACGCGCGCGCATAGGGGGATGTCACATAGGGGGACTCGGTTAGCACCCCTAATCAGCCGCCCGACCCACCGGGGGGCGAGCGGACGTCCTGGCGCGACGAACGGTCCCGCACCGCGCCCGGACCGATCGGCCACGCCTTTCACCCGACCGAGAACCGGCACCCACCCGTACCGGATACACCATTCCGCCGAGCCGCCGTCACGACGACGGCACATTTATCACTCGATCGAGTGAATGCGTTCCGCACCCGACCACCCGAATCGCCCAACGACGCGCCGAGCAGCGCCACTCACGCCCGTCCCGACACCCCGCGAGACGCGCCGGCGGACGTCCGCCGCTGGGCTCAAACCGCAGGCCGCTCGCCGACCGAGCCACCCATTTCACTCTTTGGTGCGCCATTGTCGAATCACCGACCGAACCCTTTCGACTACGTTTCCGCCACGCACCGAAGGAGTTCCCGACCGCCGTGAACACCATCCACGAGATCGTCGAGCACGACCTCCGCCCGCTGACCCGGAACCACCCCCTGGTGCCCGCGCTGGAACGACGGCTGGCCGTCGCGCTGGGTGGCAGCACCCGGTTCGGCAGGCTGGGCCTGCGCTGGCCGGCCGCGGCGGCGGGACGTGCCCAGGACACGGTCTCGTTCCGCACCAACGACGTCGGCGGCTACGGCCCCGTGCCGCTCACCCCGATCCTCGACGTCACCGTGGTCATCGCCCGCTTCGCCCGCATCCCCGAGTTCGCGCGGACCGACGAGCTGAAGCAGGCGAGGCTGATCCCGTGCGCCGACCGGGCCCGCGAGGAACTGCTCACGCGACCCATCCCCATGGACCGCTGGATCACGTTCGAAACGACCCTCGCGGACCACACCTACCGCCTCTGCGAAGGCCGCTGGCACGAACTCCGCCACCGCCGCGACCGAGCCGCCTGACGCGCTGGGCCGGACCGCTTCCACCTCCCAGCCTGCGAGGCGGCCCGGCCGAAGAACTACTCAGCGCTGAATGAATCGGGCGCGCGACCAAACGAGGTCGTCCGGGAAGGCGATGACCGAACCGATGATTCCGACAATGAGTGCCGTCCACGACAGGCCACCGAATCGCGCGCCTGTCGGCCGCTTTCTCCGACGCGTTCGAAAAGCCCTATTCGCCCCGCCGGATCCGGTCCCACCAGGTGGTGTCGTCGGCCAGGTGCCACTCGGAGAACCTCATCACCCGACCGTCCTCCGCCTTGATCGGGACGACCACGTCCGAGGTCGGCCGCATGTCGAGCCACATGGTTCCCGCCAGCGGACCGCTGATCACGAGCCAGGCGTCGTTGATCCCGTCCGTCCACATGTAGAGCGCGCCGACGGTCTCGAGGTCGTAGACGACCCCGCACTCGTCGTCCCACGCCTGCCACTCGGCGGGCTCGTAGTCGCGTGACGGTTCGCGCGGCTCCAACTCGTCCCAGAGCCGCTGGATCTCCGCGCGGTCGCGGAACGGCTCGGCCAGCCGGGCGAGGTCGGTGCGGTCGTCGCCGACCCAGCCCCACCCCTCCGACGTGCGCGTCAGCCTGTTCGTCTTCGCGTCGCCACCCGCGCTGACCGTGAGCAGGAACTCCCGGTACTCCTCGGGGAACACGACGCCGAACTGCCGCTCGGCTTCCTCCACCTCGTCGAGCGCGAGCGGGGCCGCCGGCAATGAACCAACCATGCCCCTCTTGTAACAGCCGCCCCGGGCGGAGGGCCAGTTCCGGGTTCCAGCAGTGGACGTCGCACACCCACCGAAAGCGCCTCAACCGGGTCTGTGCGACCCGCGCCTACCCCACGGTCAGGTCACTCCGTCTCGGCCCAACTCAGTCCACTCGGCCGGTCCCCGCGTCCGGCGAGCAGTCCCCACAGCGCTTCACGGACCAGGTCGAGCGGCACCTCGGCGTCGGCCGGGAATTCGTGGGCCGTGCCGAAGTAGGCGAACGTGACGCCCTGGGCGTTGGCGTGGCCGCCGGGGACGTACCAAGTGCCGTCTTCCCCGGAATACCGCACGGCTCCGAGACCGGTTTCCGCGCTCACGCCCACCAGCAGCTCGTGGTCGGGCAACTCGTCGCTGTCTTCTCGCACGGCATACGCGGTGGCGGCGCGGTACGCCGGCCCCAGCGTCAACAGCTCGTCAACGAAGGCGTCGACGTCTTCGCGCGTACGCAGGCGCCTTGGCTCCTGGTCGTGCCGGTACGCCACATCGAGGACGTAGCCCACAGTCAACGCTCCTTCCCGGTGTAGGCCTTCACGCCGCCCGGCCAGTGGACCGTCAAGCGCTGCCCCGGCCGGAGAACCCTCGGCACGACGCGATCGCAGGAGAACGGCCGAAATCACAGGGCCGGTTGTTCACGGCCAACGTAGCGTCAGCCTCACCGGCCTCCTCCACCTGGACGGCGACCTGCACCTGGACGTGGTCGGCCACCGTCAGGGTTCCCCGCGCGGGAGCCAGGCCGAGACGGCGCAGCCCCGCGACCGCTCGCTCGCGCAACTCACCATGGCCGCTCGTGATCGGCCCGTGCACCTGTCCGAACTGGTCGACCCAGAAACCCGACGTCTTACCGCCGGGGTCGTCGCGCTCGGGAAGGGCATCGAGGAGACCGGCGATCCGCCCGACCGTCGGCGCGGCACTGTCCGGCTGGGAAGCTGCGGGCCTGGCGGAACCTGGCGGCAGGGCTGGAGGCGCAACACTTGGTGGTGTGCCGTGCCGTTCGAGGCGGCCGGCCGCCGACGTGACGGCCTGCTGGATCACGCTCAACCGCTGTTGCAGCTGCTCGATACCGTCCGCGACTTCCTCGAAGCGAGCGATGACCTGCGACGCTTCATCGTCTTCACTTCCCAGCAGGGCGGTCCTCAGCAGGGCCAGGACGTCTTCCACGAGGCTGAGCGCGTCCGCCAGGGCAGCGAAGGGCAATTGCCCCACGGCCCGGCGCATGACGTCCACGACGTCGCCAATGCTCGTCACCGTGCGCTCAGTCGCTGGAGTTCACCGCATCGTCGAGGCCGTCCGAGCCAAACCTGGCCAACACCGCCACGGCCTCGGCCATGAAGTTCCGAAAAGCTCGCTCATCGGTGAAGTGAAGGCTGACCGCGCCGTCCGCGAACGAGAAGAACGCCTCTCCGCCCACAACCTCGTGATCGATCGCGCAGTTCGCATCGATCTGGGCGCTGGTGCGAACGTGGGTGCCAAGTTCGATTTGCATGTGCCTAGTCACTCTTTCCAGTGATGCCAATAACGACGGTGTCCGAGCTCGCGGGTCTCGTCCGGGCGCATGCACGGTTCGGGGTCGGTCCCGCGGCTCCACCCAAGGCATCCGACAGCGGTCCAGGGAAAACCGACGAGGGTGAGGTTACGAATCGCGGGACGGGCCAAGGGGTACAACCCGTACCCCCACACGATCGGGTCAAGCGGGCAGGCCGACCCGTTGGCAGAGATCGCGCACGTCGACGCGCATGCCCGCGGGCGGTTGCGCGGCCAGGCTGAGCAACATCTCGCGGGCGAACCCGTTGTACTTGATGGTCTCGGACGCCGTGCGCTCCGCGCGGTCCAGGAGCACCCACACCGCATGGCGTTCTTCGCGCTGGAAATGGGCCCGCGCCACCTCGATCAGGTGGCGGCTTCGGCGGGCCAGGGACGGGATCGTCTTCGCATCGAACGATTCCGCGGCTCGCAGCGCCTCACCGGACCGGCGCAACTCAACGCCCAGAGTGGCGGCGTGTGCGCCCATCACGGCCGTGGAGAACGAAGTCTGCACGTGCCGGTAGTCGGAACCAAGACCGCGCGCCACACGGTCGGCGCGTTCCCAGGCTTGCCACGCTTGACCGTGCCGACCCCGCCGCGCGTGCACGTAAGCCACCTCGGCGTGCAACGCCCCCCAGAGCCCACGCCAATCAGCCGGCGCGCGGTCGAGGTGCGGTTCGAGAGCACGGGTCGCGTCCGTCGCCAAGGCCACAGCCTCATCCCAACGGCCGGCATCACGCAATGCCTGCACCATCGCCCAGGCGCCTCCGGCCGCGACGTACGGGTCATCGGCTTCCTGTCCCTCGGTCAGGGCACGGTCGGCGACCAACCACACCAACTCCGGAGCGGGGCTGGTAGGCCACGTAGAAGTCAGCCAACTGGTAGACGCCGGCGAGCAGCCGCCGCGCTTCACGGCGCTTCTCCCCGGAGGTCCGTACCGCGGTCTGCGCATCGCGGATCAGCCCCGGGAGGAGAGTTCCGAGTTGCGTCCGGTGGTCAGAACTGGAGTGCCGGACGCGCCACGCCATGTCCAGCCGCACTGCCAGGTGAGCGAGGTCCGGCAGCGGCCTGTCCGGCGCGGCGAAGTGGTACTCGGTCAGCGCCCCTTGAACCTCGTACAGCGCCGCGTGGCGCTCACCCGCGAACGCTTGGACCGGGATTGTGTGATCACCGGTCAACTGGGCCAGGTCGTCAATGCCCAGGGCATGAGCGATGCGCAGGAGCATGGGCAGTCTCGGGGCCTGCAAACGACCGTTCTCGACCGCTTTCACCCATTCGGCAGATCGGCCGACCAGTCCGGCCAATACGGGGCGTGAGATACCCGCACGTTCCCGGTGGTGCTTGACTCGGAGCCCAACCGACATCTCGGATGCTGCCACGGCGATCCCTGCCCAGGTCGTGACGAGGTGGGAACCCTGAGGCTACCGGGTTTGACCAGCAAAGGCGCCGCTGCACAGGTTGACCACTGAAGTCGGACGAATTGTGCCGCGCCGGATCGCATTTCCCGGGAGTCCGGGAACGTGGAGTGCGTCCGAGCGCCGTTCGAAACGCTCGCGGTCGCCTGGAGTGCGGCGGAAGCTGCCTGTGGGGTCCGACACCTCTCGGATCACGCTCAAAGAGCAGCTGACCACCGGGAAGGCACCACACAACGAGACCGAGACGGGACGGCTTGCAGGGCGAAGCGCAGGCGCGCCGGCGCCGAAGCGAAGCCCGCCGACGTGGGGGCCAAGGCGCCGGCCACGGCGGGGGTCCGGGGGCGGAGCCCGCCGGGCGGGGTCTGGGGGCTGCACCCCCGGGGGACACAGTGGGCGCGGCAGGATTCGAACCTGCGACCGCTCGGGTGTAAACCGAGTGCTCTTCCGCTGAGCTACGCGCCCGTGACGCCGGGTCGGACCGGCGCGGGGAAGGTATCAGGCCAGGGCGGCCACGGCCTTCTTCCACGCCTCCTGGTCGCGGGCCTCGCCGGGGCCGTTCACCTCGGCGAACCGGACCACGCCGGAGGTGT
The DNA here is from genome assembly GCF_042678885.1 of Saccharothrix hoggarensis. Classification (GTDB taxonomy): domain Bacteria; phylum Actinomycetota; class Actinomycetes; order Mycobacteriales; family Pseudonocardiaceae; genus Actinosynnema; species Actinosynnema hoggarensis. The sequence continues at coordinate 4,761 of NZ_JBHTLK010000162.1, read as the reverse complement.
CGACGAGGAACGTGCCGCGGGTCGCCATGCCGGACTTCTCGTTGAACACGCCGTACGCCCGCGCGACCTCGCCGTGCGGCCAGAAGTCCGACAGCAGCGGGAAGCGGTAGCCCTCTTCCCTCGCCCACGCCTTCAGGCTGAACGACGTGTCCACGGACACACCGACGACCTGCACGTTCTCATCCTCGTACACGGCCAGCTCGTCCCGCACCTGGCACAGCTCGCCGGTGCAGATGCCGCTGAACGCGAACGGGAAGAACACGAGCAGCACGTTGCGCTCCCCGCGGAACGAGGAGAGCGTCACACGTTGCTTGTTCTGGTCGGCGAGCGTGAAGTCCGGGGCCTGGGCACCGACCTCGACCATGCGAACCTCCACCACAGCGACCGTCGCCGGCGCAACCCGAAGAACGGGCTCCACCCGATCGAGGAGCCCGCCGTCGAGCCTAGGGCATGGCGGTCGGCGCCCGTTCCGTCAGCGCTTCGCCTTGGCCGACTTCGGCGCGACGAGCCTGGTGGCCGACCAGTCACCGCTGACCGTGATGTTGGAGGTCTGGGCGAGCCCCGCGGTGGACACCGCCTCGGCGATGTCGCTCGGCTCGACGTGACCGGCCCGCCCCGTCTTGGGCGTCAACACCCAGATCACGCCGTCGTCGGCCAGCGACGTGGTGGCGTTGATCAGGGCGTCGGCGAGGTCACCGTCGTCGTCGCGCCACCACAGCAGGACGACTTCCATCACCTCGTCGGAGTCCTCATCGAGCAGATCACCGCCCACCCGCTCCTCGATCGCGGCGCGCAGGTCGTCGTCGACGTCCTCGTCCCAGCCGATCTCCTGGACCACGCTGCCCGGTTCGATCCCGAGCCTGTCGGCGACACCGATCTTGCCGGCGTCTTCCGCGGCGACCACGGCTTCCACTCCTCCAAGTACACAAGAGCGGCAGCCGGGTACGACTGCCGCGCGATGTCACTACCAGTCGCGGCTAGCGAACACTGTCTGCCCCGCCACGCGCAACCGTAACCCTCAAGACACGCCGCATCGGGTACCCCCGGATGCGGTCCCCCGACGGCATGAGGCACGCTCTACACACCTCCTATTCGCGCGCGCGAGAGACACGATCCAGAACTACTCACCGGTAGCGGTGACGGGAGCATGTCTCTCGGGCAACGATGGAGTCAGCAGACACCGGAACGAGGAGATCCCTTGGCCCCGCAGAACACCCCCGAGCGGGTACGCGTCATCCGTGACGGTCTGGCCGCCCACCTCCCGGACATCGATCCGGAGGAGACCGCGGAGTGGCTGGAGTCGTTCGACGCCGCGCTCAAGGGCGGCGGGCAGCAGCGCGCCCGCTACCTGATGCTGCGCCTGCTCGAACGGGCCAGGGAGAGCCACGTCGGCGTTCCTTCGCTGACCAGCACGGACTACGTCAACACCATCCCCACCGAGCGCGAGCCGTGGTTCCCCGGCGACGAGGAGGTGGAGCGCCGCTACCGGGCCTGGATCCGGTGGAACGCGGCGATGACCGTGCACCGGGCGCAGCGCCCCGGCGTCGGTGTCGGCGGTCACATCTCGACCTACGCGTCGTCGGCGAGCCTCTACGAGGTCGGCTTCAACCACTTCTTCCGGGGCAAGGACCACCCCGGCGGCGGTGACCACGTGTTCATCCAGGGCCACGCCTCCCCCGGCGTGTACGCCCGCGCCTTCCTCGAAGGCCGGCTGTCCGCCGAGCAGCTCGACGGGTTCCGCCAGGAGCTGTCGCACGCGGGGCCGGGCGGCGGCCTGCCGTCGTACCCGCACCCGCGGCTGATGCCGGACTTCTGGGAGTTCCCCACCGTGTCCATGGGCCTCGGCCCGATGAACGCGATCTACCAGGCGCGGTTCAACCGCTACCTGCACGACCGCGGTATCAAGGACACGTCCGACCAGCACGTCTGGGCGTTCCTGGGCGACGGCGAGATGGACGAGCCGGAGTCGCGGGGCCTGTTGCAGGTCGCGGCGAACGAGCAGCTGGACAACCTGACCTTCGTGGTGAACTGCAACCTGCAGCGCCTCGACGGCCCGGTGCGCGGCAACGGCAAGATCATCCAGGAGCTGGAGGCGTTCTTCCGCGGTGCGGGCTGGAACGTCATCAAGGTCATCTGGGGCCGGGAGTGGGACGCCCTGCTGCACGCGGACCGCGACGGCGCGCTGGTCAACCTGATGAACACGACGCCGGACGGCGACTACCAGACGTACAAGGCCAACGACGGCGCGTACGTCAAGGAGCACTTCTTCGGGCGCGACCCGCGCACGAAGGAGCTGGTCTCGCCGATGTCCGACGACGAGGTGTGGAACCTCAAGCGCGGCGGCCACGACTACCGCAAGGTCTACGCGGCGTACAAGGCGGCGGTGGAGCACCACGGCCAGCCGACGGTCATCCTCGCCAAGACCATCAAGGGCTACGGCCTGGGCCCGCACTTCGCGGCGCGCAACGCCACGCACCAGATGAAGAAGATGACCCACGAGGACCTGAAGAACTTCCGGGACAGCCTGCGCATCCCGATCGCGGACAAGGACCTCGACCCGTACCTGCCGCCGTACTACCACCCCGGCACGGACGCCCCGGAGATCCAGTACCTGCTGGAGCGGCGCAAGCAGCTGGGCGGGTTCGTGCCGGAGCGCCGCACCAAGTCCAAGGCGCTGGTGCTGCCGGGCGACAAGGTCTACGACGTGGTCAAGCGGGGTTCGGGCAAGCAGGAGGTCGCCACGACGATGGCGTTCGTCCGGCTGGTCCGCGACCTGGCCAAGGACCCGGAGATCGGCAGCCGGATCGTGCCGATCATCCCGGACGAGGCGCGCACGTTCGGCATGGACTCGATGTTCCCGGCGCAGAAGATCTACAACCCGAACGGCCAGATGTACACGTCCGTGGACGCCCAGCTGATGCTGGCGTACAAGGAGAGCGAGCAGGGCCAGATCCTGCACGAGGGCATCAACGAGGCGGGGTCGACGGCGTCGTTCACCGCCGCGGGCACGTCGTACGCCACGCACGGCGAGCCGATGATCCCGATCTACATCTTCTACTCGATGTTCGGGTTCCAGCGCACCGGTGACGGCCTCTGGGCCGCCGCCGACCAGATGGCGCGCGGTTTCGTGCTCGGCGCGACGGCCGGCCGGACCACGCTGACGGGCGAGGGCCTCCAGCACGCGGACGGGCACTCGCTGCTGCTGGCGCACACGAACCCGGCGGTCGTGGCGTACGACCCGGCGTGGTCGTACGAGGTGGCGCACATCGTCAAGGACGGCCTGCGGCGGATGTACGGCGAGAACGCCGAGAACATCTTCTACTACATGACCGTCTACAACGAGCCGTACCAGCAGCCGGCCGAGCCGGAGGGCCTGGACGTGGAGGGCCTGCTCAAGGGCCTCTACCGGTACCAGGTAGCGGCGGCGCAGAGCGGTCCGCGGGCGCAGCTGCTCGCGTCGGGCGTGGCGATGCCGTGGGCGATCGAGGCGCAGCGGATGCTCGCCGAGGAGTGGGGCGTGCAGGCCGACGTGTGGTCGGCGACGTCGTACTCGGAGCTGCGCCGCGAGGCCGTCGAGGTCGACCGGCACAACCTGCTGCACCCCGACCAGGAGCCGCGCGTGCCGTACGTGACGCAGGCGCTGGCGGACGCGGCCGGTCCCGTGGTGGCAGTGTCGGACTGGATGCGCGCCGTGCCGGACCTGATCCGGCCGTACGTGCCGACGGACATGACCACGCTGGGCACGGACGGGTTCGGCTTCTCCGACACCCGGCCCGCGACGCGGCGCCACTTCCTGGTCGACGCCGAGTCGATCGTGGTGGCGACGCTCGCCGCGCTGGCCAAGCGCGGCGAGATCCAGCAGTCGCTGGTCGTGCAGGCGGCGAAGAAGTACCGGATCGACGACGTGAGCGCGGCGGGCCCGTCCACCTCGGACGCCGGCCTGGCCTGACCCACCGGCGGTGACGGGGGCGGTTCCGGGATTCCCGGGGCCGCCCCCGTCCCGTTCCCGCAGTAGTGCGGCCGGACCCGCGCGGAATGCGGTCGTTCCGGTGCGCGTTGTGATCCACCCCATAGACTCGGGCGCACAGCCCACGTCCAACGAGGGGTCGGATGGGTTCGCAGCCGCAGCACGCGTTGCACCACACGGTCGTGGTCGTCGACGTGTCCGCGTTCGGGCAGCGGCCCCTGAACCCGCAGCTGGAGATCCGGCGCGGGCTGTACGCGGCGTTGGAGGCCGCGTTCTCCGACAGCGGGCTCGACTGGTCGGCGGCGGAGCACGAGGACCGCGGCGACGGGGTGCTGGTGCTGGTCCCGGCCGACATGCCGAAGAGCCGGGTGGTGGGCGGTCTGCCGCACGCGCTGCTGGGCGAGCTGCGCCGGTACAACGCCAGCCGCAAGCCGACCGCCCAGATCCGGCTGCGGATGGCGATCACCGCGGGCGAGGTGCACCACGACGAGCGGGGCGTGGTCGGCGACGACGTCACGCTGGCGTTCCGGCTGGTCAACTCCGCGCCGGTGCGGGACGTCCTGGCCCACTCGACGGCGTCGTTCGCGCTGATCGTCTCCGACCGCCTCTACGACGACGTGGTCCGGCCCGACCCGGCGATGGACCCGGACTCGTTCCGCCCGGTCGACGTGAGCGTCAAGGAGGTCCGCGGGCGCGCCTGGCTGCACGTGTCGGACGGCGGGCCGCCGCCACCGCCTCCCCCGCCCCGGGAACCGACGGAGCGCCGCCCGAGGTGGCGTTGGCCGCGCCGGGCG
>NZ_JBHTLK010000161.1:0-16452 GCF_042678885.1 Saccharothrix hoggarensis | reverse complement strand
GGCGCGGGTGGCGGCACCGGGGGCACCGGGGGCACGGGCGGCACCGACAGGGACGGGACGGCGGCGCCGGGGTACGCGGGGTACGCCGGGTCGGTCGACGGCACACCGCCGCCCACGACGGGTTGCGCCGCCGCGGACGGCGTGAAGCCGGGCGGGATCCGCACCGTCTCCGAACCCGCGAATGGGACCGTGTACCCGTCGCTCATCACATACCCCCTGCACTGCGATTCGCCGCAGGCCCACCGCGCGTTAGCCGACGTCGACCGAATCAGGCTCTCCGGACGCCCTCCTTAGATGTACCCGGTGGCCGGTTCGGTTCCAAGCCGCCGACCAGAGGCTTAGCGAAGATGTGAGTCGAACCAGTTCAACGCCCGCTGCCAGGCTTCCGCGCTCGCCTCGGGCGTGGTGTCGAACCGGTGGCTCGTGCGGGCGAACCGGACCACGTCGGTCGCCACGGGTGCGGCCGCCGCCGCGTCGCGCAGCTTCTCCACGTCGCTGAACGGGATCTCGGCGTCGTCGTCGCCGTACAGGCCGAGCCACGGGCAGGTCAGCTCCTCCGCCACCTCCACCAGCGACGGCAGCCCGTCGGCCAGCGGGTCGAGGATGCCGCCACCGCCGACGGTGACCGCAGCGCCGATGGTTCGGCTTGCCGCAACCACCATCGCGACCGATCCGCCCAGGTCGAACCCCATGACGCCCATGCGGTCCTGGCTCACGCCCTGCTGGCCCAGCCAGACGAACGCGACGTCGGTGTCGGCCAGCACGGCGTCGCCGGACAGCCCGCTCACCATGGCCGGGGCCTCGTCGCCGGACACCTCGTCGTACAGGTGCGGCGCGACCGCGAGCCACCCCTCGGCCGCGAGCGAGCCCACCAGACCGCGCACGGTGTCGGTCACGCCACGCGCCTCGTGCAGCACGACCAGGCCGCCGCGGACGGCGTTCTCCGGCTCGGCGACGGTGAGCCTCAGCTCCCGGCCGTCGGTGAGGGAGAGCGTCTCGGTGCGGGTAGGTGTCATGGCCCAACCCTTCCACGTGGGGGTGAACGGGAGTCAACGTGAGCATCGGTACGGCAGGTATGCCCCATCCGGCCCTTTCACGGGCTAACGTCCAGCTCAGAACCCCGAAGGGAGCCCTTGGATGACCGTGCGAACCCGCGCCGACCTCGTCGCTTTGCCCGGATACGTGCCCGGCAGGACCATCCCCGGCGCGATCAAGCTGGCCAGCAACGAGGTGTCGGCCGGACCGCTGCCCAGCGTGGTGCGGGCGATCGCGGACGCGGCCACCGCCGTGAACCGCTACCCGGACACCGCCGCCACCCAACTGGTGGCGCGGCTCGGCGAGAAACTGGGCGTGCCCGCCGAGCAGCTGGCCGTCGGCTGCGGCTCGGTGACGTTGTGCCAGCAGTTGGTGCAGGCCACCTGCACCGACGCCGACGAGGTGGTGTTCGCGTGGCGCTCGTTCGAGGCGTACCCGATCATCACCGCGGTCGTCGGCGCGCGGCAGGCACGGGTGCCGCTGACCGGGGGTCACGCGCTGGACCTCGACGCGATGGCCGCCGCGATCACCCCGAACACCCGGCTGGTGTTCGTGTGCAACCCGAACAACCCGACCGGGACGGCGCTCACCCGCGCCGAGATCGAGCGGTTCATCGAGCGGGTGCCGTCGGACGTGCTCGTGGTGATCGACGAGGCGTACAAGGAGTTCGTGGACGACCCCGACGTGCCGGACGGCGTCGAGCTGGCGAAGGCGCAGTGGGCGGCGGGCCGCGACAACGTGGCCGTCCTGCGCACGTTCTCGAAGGCGTACGGGCTGGCCGGGCTGCGCGTCGGGTACGCGGTGGCCTCGCCCGCCGTGGCCGAGACGCTGCGCAAGGTCTACGTGCCGTTCAGCGTGAACGCGCTGGCGCAGGTGGCGGCGCTGGCGTCGCTGGACGCCGAGGCGGAGCTGATGGAGCGGTGCCGGGCGATCGTGGCCGAGCGGGCACGGGTGCGCGAGGAGCTGCTCGCGGCCGGGTTCGAGGTGCCGGTGTCGCAGGCGAACTTCGTGTGGCTGCCGCTGGGTGAGCGGACGGCCGCGTTCAACGAGCACTGCCTGTCGCACAAGGTGGTGGTGCGGGCGTTCGTCGGCGACGGCGCGCGCGTCACGATCGGCGAGCCCGAGGAGAACGACGCGTTCCTGGCCGCCGCCAAGTCCTTCAGCGGGTAGGGCGGCCCGGCCCGGAGCCGCAGAGCTTCAGGGGCTCAACAGGTCAACGGCTCAGCGGGTCAGCATCTGGACGATGGCCACGACTCCCACCAGCACGATCACCGCGCGCAGCACGGCGGGTGGGAGTCGGCGGCCGATCTTCGCGCCGAGCTGGCCGCCGACGACCGAGCCGACCGCCAGCAGCAGCACGGCGAGCCAGGCCACGTCGGCGATGAAGATGAACAGCACGCCCGCGACCAGGTTCACGAACGCCGTCAGCACGTTCTTCAAGGCGTTCATGCGCTGGATGTGCTCGCTCATCAGCACGCCCATGAGGCCCATCACCAGTACGCCCTGGGCCGCGCCGAAGTAGCCGCCGTAGATGCCCGCGAGGAACACGCCGATCCACAGCGACAGCCCGCCGTGCTCGTGCCGCTCCCGTTCGGCGAGCTTGCGGTTCAGCCACGGCTGGGCGACGACGAGCACGAGCGCGATGGCGATCAGCACCGGGACGATCGCGGAGAACGCGTCCTCCGGCAGCACCACCAGCAGGATCGCGCCGACCACGGCGCCGAGCACGGACGCGGGCAGCAGCCGCTTGACCCGGCTCGCCTGGCCCGTCAGCTCGCGGCGGTAGCCCCACGCGCCGCTGAGCGAGCCGGGCACGAGGCCGAGGCTGTTGGAGACGTTCGCCACGACCGGCGGGTAGCCCACGGCGAGCAGCACCGGGAACGTCACCAGGGTGCCGGAGCCCACGACGGTGTTGATCCCACCGGCGAACACACCGGCCAGGACGACGACGATCGCCTCCAGCGTCGTCACGGCCACCCCCTGGTCTCGCAGTTGGTTAGCGACGCTAACACTCTGCCGGGCGGGACGCGGTGTGGTCCGCGCGACACCGCGCCCCGCCCCGCGGGTCAGCGCGCCGGGGCGTGCTCGAACTCGCGCAACGAGTACCGGTCGGACAACCCGGTGCCCGTGACCAGCGTGCCCAGGTCGCCGTCCACGACGTAGCTGCCGTGGGGCGTGCGGGTGATCGTGGTCGGCTCGTCGTCGGCCCACGGCGCGGCGCGGTGCGCGGTGCGGGCGGTGCGCCAGCCGTCGGCCGACCGCAGCACGCTGACGGCGGCCTCGCCGGGCGCGCCGAGGGCGTTGGTGACGACGGCGAGCGTGCCGTCCGGGCGCAGGTCCATGCCGTCGCCGCCGACCAGGGGCCGATCGAGGGCGACTTCGGAGATCCGGCCGTCACGGGCGACCTTGAGCAGCGCGCCGGTGTCGTAGCGGACGGCGAGCACGAACCCGGCGGGGTGCCAGACGATCCCGTTCAGGCCGATGGTGTCGCTTGACGGACCAGGCCTGACGCGGGGGTCGCGTCAGGCCTGGTCGTCGCGTGTCACCTGAGGGCTGCGCGAGCCGGTGCTGCCGGGTGTCAGCCGAGGTTGTCGGGCGTCAGCCGAGGTTGTCGGGTGTCAGCCGAGGTTGTCGGGCGTCAGCCGAGGTTGTCGGGTGTCAGCCGAGGTTGTCGGTGTCGAACGTGTTGCAGCGCGCCGGGTCGCCGGTGTCGAAGCCCGTCGTGTACCACTTCTGGCGCTGCGCCGACGTGCCGTGCGTGAACTGGGTCGTGTCGATGTGGCCGCCGCCCAGCTCGCCCTGGATGAAGTCGTCGCCGATCCGCGCCGCCGCGTCGAGCGCCGCGTTCACGTCGTCCTGCGTCACGCCGGTGATCAGCGGCTGGCCGGACGCCGTCGGCACGCTCTGCGCGTGGTTGGCCCAGGCGCCCGCGTAGCAGTCGGCCTGCAGCTCCAGCCGCACCGAGTCCGACTTCGGGCCCGACCGCGAGCTGACCCGGTCCGACGTGCCCAGCAGGTTCTGCACGTGGTGCCCGTACTCGTGGGCCAGGATGTACGCCTCGACGAACGGCCCGCCGGTCGCGCCGAACTTCTGCTGCATCTCCTGGAAGAACCCGAGGTCGATGTAGACCTGGCCGTCCGCCGGGCAGTAGAACGGCCCGACCGCGGACGTCGCGTTGCCGCACCGGGTCTGCACGCCGCCGGAGAAGAAGTTCGTCTGCGCCGGCTGGTAGGTGCGCCCGGAGCGGGCGAACTGGTCGGTCCAGTAGGCCTGGATCGAGTTGATGAACGCCACCGCCCGGCAGTCGGACTCGCGGTTCGCGTCCGCGCCGGTCCGGCACTTCTCCTTGATCGCCTCAGACCCGACCTGCTGGTCCTGGCCGACGTCGCTGAACCCGGAGCCGGACGGGAGCTGCCCGGTGCCGCCGAGCTGCGACAGGACGAAGTACAGGATCAGGCCGACGATGCCCAACCCGCCACCACCCAGGGCGACTCGACCTCCGACGCCACGCTGGTCGGTGACCTGTGACGTGTCGAGCTCCGCGTTCTCGTTGAACTGCACCGCGCGTCCTCCAACCAGGGCCCACACAGAAAGCCGGACAAAGACAAGCCCCGGGTGCGGGACCCGACGTCGGGGCACCGCACCCGGGATTTCCCATGTGGAGGCGACGAAAACGTTCGTGACGAGGTGGCGTGGACCGCGGTCGGTGCCGACGGTGGAGACGACACCTCAGACTCCCGAGGTCAACAGCGTCAAGCGCGACGATGGCACCGTTGGCGCCGTGCGCTCGAAACCTCGTCGGAACCGCTCGCGTTCACGACCGGGCCGGTCTCCTGACCGCTCCGCCCGCGGGGTTGCGGTTCGACGAACGCGGATCGTCACCGCGAGGACTTACCTGCACCGCACCACCTACCCCTTCCGGGCGTGCCGCCGGCGGGTCAGCTCGGGTTCCGCCGGTGGCAGGTCCTGCTTCGAGCATGCGCCTGATCGGCGCGATGCACAACCGGAGCAGAAGTCCCTGAACTGGTGAAATGCGATTCATCCGGCTCGGTGGCCCCGTCACCCGGGAAGGTGACGTGACGTGAGCGGATGCCGCGCGGGCGCGGTGGGCGGGCCGGGAGAGCCCGCCCACCTCGCCCGTCACGGGGTGAGCCTCGCGGACTGCCTCACGGGGTGGTGGCGATGCGCCCGAGCGCCGGCGGGACCGTGTTCGGGTTCGCGGCCAGGTAGGCGGTGAAGCCGTCCAGGTCGATGCCGCCACCGGTGATGTCGGTGCCGCCGGTGAAGACGCTGAAGCCGTCACCGCCGCCCTGCAGGAAGCTGTTGATCGTGACGCGGTAGCTCGCGGCCGGGTCCAGCGGCGCGCCGTTCAGGACGACGTCCGACACCTTCGAGCCGATCGGCGCGGACGCCGACCACTTGTAGGACAGGCCCTTCGACGGCTGCAGGATGATCTGCCGCTGCGCGCCGTTGACGATCTGCCACTGCTGCTCCAGCGCCGCCTTGATCTGCGCGCCGGTCAGGGTCACCGTCTGGAGGATGTTGCCGAACGGCTGCACGGTGAACGCCTCGCCGTAGGTCACCACGCCGTCGCCCTCGCCCGCCGGGGAGGAGGCGTAGGCCAGGTCGGCGCGCACGCCGCCGGGGTTCATCAGCGCGAGGACCGCGCCGTTGTCCTCGGTGGCGGCGAGCTGCGAGTCGGCGATGAGGTAGCCGAGCGGCGACTCGCCCGCCGGGTTCTGCGCCCGCACGATGTCCTGCGCGATCGTGCCGATCTTGCGGTTCGCGATCGGGCCCGACTTCGACTTCGCCAGGTCGATGATCGACTGCACCTCGGGGTCCGGCGCGACGTCGCGCGTCACCACGTGGTTGCGGGCCACGGTGGCGGACCGGACCACGTCACGCGTGCGGCGGTCGATCTTGAGGTCGACGACGGACAGCTCCCGGCCGAACGCCAGGCCCTCGATGAACGGGCGCGGGTTGCCCGCCGGGTCGGTGACCGTGCAGTTGTAGTGCTGGTGGCTGTGGCCGGAGAACACCGCGTCGATCTTCGGGCTGACCTGCTCGGCGATCCGGCGGCCGGGGCCGCCCGCGACGGTGCGGCACTCGTCCGGGCCGCCGCCCGCGGTGTTGTCGCCCTGGTGGATCAGCAGGACGATCGACTTCACGCCCAGCCAGTTCAGCATGTCCGCGTACCGGTTGGCGGCCGCGACCTCGTCGCCGAACTGGAGCTCCTTGATCCCGTTCGGGTCGACCAGGATCGGCACGTCCTTCAGCGGCATGCCGATGAAGCCGATCGGCATGCCGTCGCGGAACTCCACCCAGAACGGCGGCAGCGCGGGCCGGCCGTTCGCGGCGAGCGTCACGTTGGCGCCGAGGATCGGGAAGTCCGCGCCCTCGTACGTCTCGCGGAACTGGCAGCCGTCCGTCGGGTGGCAGCCGCCGCGCTGCATCCGCAGCAGCTCCTGGTAGCCCTCGTCGAACTCGTGGTTGCCCGCCGCCGTCGTGTCCATGCCGACGTGGTTCAGGACCTCGATCGTCGGCTCGTCGTGGAACAGCGCGGAGACGATCGGCGACGCGCCGATCAGGTCGCCCTGGCCGACGATGACCGAGTTCTTCACCTGGGCCTGGAGGTTCCTGATGTGCGTGGCGTTGAACGCCGCGCCGCCCGCCTCGACCTGGGTGCCGTCGGACAGCGTGACGCGGCCCGAGGAACCGGACGGCGGCTCGATGTTGCCGTGCAGGTCGTTGATGCCGATCAGGCGGACGTCGAGCGTGCGGGCCGGCTTGTCGTCGGCGGAGGCGGGGTTCTGCACGAGCGTGACCGCCAGCGCTGCCGCCGCGGTCACCGCGAGCGCGGCGGAGCGCTGCGCGGTGCGTCTGAACGAGGTCATGGGGTGGGTTCCTCCCTGCGGCGCCCCCGGTAGGAGGGACGCGGTACGGCGCAGGAGTTTGCCTTCCGGATGCGACCGGCACCAGACATGCACGTGGATCGTCCGTTAACGGAGATGTGCGGCATAGCCTGGTGGGGTGACTGAGCAGGAGCCGCGTTGGCTCGACGATGGGGAGATGCGCGCCTGGCGCAACTACGTGGTCGGTGCGTCCATGCTCGCCGACCGACTGCACCGCGAGCTGCAAGACGGGCACGGGGTGTCGCTGGCCGACTACGAGGTGCTCGTGCGGTTGTCCGAGCAGCGCGGGCGGCGGATGCGGATGTCGCAGTTGGCGGACGAGGTGGCGTCGTCCAAGAGCCGGGTGTCGCACCAGGTGGCGCGGATGGAGCGGGAAGGGCTGCTGCGGCGGCGTGAGTGCCCGGAGGACGGGCGCGGCGTGTTCGCGGAGCTGACCGACGAGGGCATGGCGTTGCTGGAGCGCTCGGCGCCGACCCACGTCGAGGGCGTGCGGGAGCACATGATCGACCTGCTGACGCGTGACGAGCAGGAGGTCGTGGCCAAGGTCTTCGACCGGGTCATCACCCACCTGCGGGGGCTGGACGGGTAATCTGCTCCGGCGCGCCGGGAAGCGTGGCAGAGCGGCCGAATGCACCCGCCTTGAAAGCGGGAGACGGGCAACCGTCCGGGGGTTCAAATCCCTCCGCTTCCGCAGGTTGACCAGCAAAAACAAGGGCGGCTCACGAGTCGGTGAGCCGCCCTTGTCCCGTCCAGTCTCATTCACAGTCTCATTCGCGGGTCCACAAGAACCCGCTCAGCCGATGCGCGATGTCGTCGCGCATCGCGGCGGTGACGTGCATGTACCGTTCGGCGACCTTGGTGTTCGACCAGCCCATGAAGTCCATCACCGCCCGTTGCGGTACCCCCAACAGCAAGAGAACCGTCGCCGCGGTGTGCCGCGCGTCGTGCAGCCGGGCGTCCCGCACACCGGCGCCCGCGAGGAGCCGCTTCCATTCGTCGTGGTCGGCCCGCGGGTCCAGTGGCTTGCCGTTGGGTTGGGTGAACATCCAGTCGTCGCCGTGCCACAGGTCGCCAGCGGCTTCCCTCTCCTTGTCTTGCGTCTCCTTGTGGCTCATTAGCAGCTCGAATAGCTGGTCGGGCAGCCGGATTCCGCGCCGTCCCTTGCTCGACTTCACTTCGACTTCGAGCACTCCCCCGATGCGCTCCGGGCAGTACCGCGCATGCTTCACGCAGCCGGCCGGGCAGGGTGGCGGACAGGTCTTGTGCTTCTTGCACGAGACCGGGCACGGCTTCGTCTTGTGGCGGTTGGCTACGCAGGCCGCTGGGTCAGCGCAGCCGTGCTCGTACGTCTGCCGTTGCCGTTGCTTGCTGACTCGCAGAACTTTGGTCGTGGTGTTGAGCCGCGACCACCGGAACCCCAGCGACTCCCCCTTCCTCGTGCCCAGCGACAGCGCCAGGATGAACCTGACTCCGTTGCGCCTGGCGAGTGCCGCCGTCATGAGTGCTTGAACTTCCTCGGGCTCGAACGGCTCGATCTCCTCCTCTTCGAGTCGCGGAGCTTTCACGAGATCGAACGGGTTGTCCCGGATCACCTTGCGCTTCTTCGCTTCTCTCCAGGCCGTTCTTGCTGTGCGGTGCACCTGGTGCACTGTTCCGGGCTTAAAGTCGCCGCTTCGCAGCATCTTCGCGTACAGCTTCTCGATGTGCTCGGCTTCGGTCTGGTCCATCCATCGCTGTCCGAGGGCCGGAACCACGTGTTTGTAGACGGCAGTCCGATAGCCTTCAAGTGTCTTGTAGCGGACGCTCGGCGCGGCGATGTTCTCGACCCAGTGGGTCAACCACTCGCTCACTCGCCAACGCTTCGCGCCAGCCTGGCGAATCTCGCCGTTGTCCCGCTGGTTCTCCAGTTCACGAACCTTGTCGCGAACCTCCGCCTCGTTCTTGCGCATGACATGACGGCGATCCGGCGTCCCGTCGTCTTTTGTTCCGACCGTGACACGGCCGTGCCAGTAACCGTCCTTACCGTAGTAGACGCTCGACGTGCCGTTCGGTTGGCGCGTTGTCTTCGTGCGGGGCATACTGCGCCTTCCTTTAAGCTGCGTCCGTGTTTTGCAGGAGCTTCCGCGCGTAGGCGTCCACCGCCGTGACGGGAATTCGCCGTAGGCGGCCGATCTGCACCGACTCGATTTCGCCAGAACCGATGAGTCGATACATCGTCGTGCGGCCCACTCCCAACCTTTCCGCCGCTTCCTCAGCCGTGAGAAGAACACGGTTCGACCGTGTCGGCGCGGCCTTCGGCTCGGTGCTCGAAACGTCCTGTGGTCTCGCCTGATCTTCGGCAAGCAGCGTCGTCAACTGCGCCACCAAGGCGAGAATCGCGGCGGTGTTCTTCGTAGTCATGCTTCCACCTCCGGTGAGACGTTGAGTGGAGTCGGTGTCTCAGCCCAGCAGCGCGACTGATGGTTGAGCGGGATTTCGGGCATGCGGCATCACCCCTGGGTTGTCCTGTGGCTTGGCGTCGGCGACGCGAGCTTCGGCTTGTAGGTGCGGGGTGCGGGGTGTCAAACCCGCAAACCCGCCATGCAGCCCTCGTAAGGGCTGTGACCTGCGGTGATGGGGAGCGGGTTTGCGTGCTGGCCAAACCCGCCTCAAAGCCGCGGGTGGGTCGGTCAAACCCGCGTGGGCGGGGTCGGTGGGGTTGGGTGGGCCGGTTGGGCTATTGCCAGAGGTCGGCTTGCTCGGCCGGTGTCTGGTCGGGTTCGGCCTGGTCGACGTGGTCGGTGGTGCGGGTTTCGACCCAGAAGACGCGGGCTTTGGCGTGGGTGTCCATTGCGGAGCGGATGACGTAGTCGCCGTGCCAGCGGCCGATGTGGCCGGTGAGGATGCGGCCGATGGATTTGGTGGAGGGGGTTCGTCCTTGGTCGTCGGTGAGGAACGCTCCTTCCCAGTGGTCGACAGGTTGGTTGTTGACGATGTCGATTTCGGCTTGTTGGCGTAGTTGTCGGCTGGTGATGCGGCGGTCGTGGTTGAGTTCGTGCCAGCGGGCGAGGAAGGCGACCCATTCGGCGTCTTCGTCGTCGGCTTCGCGCATTTCGGTGAGGTTGTCGAGGAATCCGTCGATGCCGTGGTGGGCGAGCAGTCCGCCGGACGCTCCCGCCCAGGTGGTGAATTGACGCATGGTGTGACCGGATCGGGGTGCCCCGGCGTTGATCCAGTCCATGACGAGGATCAGGAGGTGTCGGAGCACGGTGACGCGGTTGGTGGGGTTTTTGAGCCAGTTGTCGAGGTGGGGGATGCCGAAGGCGGCCTGGTCGCGTTGGTCGGGGTGCGGGTCGTTGGGGTCGAGTCGGACAAGAACGGTGCGGGTGGCCATGTCTCCGCCAAGTCGGATGTTGTTGCCGGTGGCCAGCCACAACCGGTTGTTGGTGGCGGTGAATCCCGCGCCGGAGGAGCCGAGCATCCGGGCGGACCATTGTGGTGAGGTGAGCAGTTGGGCGAGCACGGCGGAGGACACGATGGTTCCCTCGGCGATGTTGTCCCACAGCATGATCGGTGAGGAGCTGTGCAGGGCGCTGGTGATGGACTTTTCCAACTCGCTGTCGTCGCCTTTGCGCCAGACGAGGTTTTTGCAGCCGTAGATGTAGCCGGGGATTTCGGCGAGCAGGGTTTTGCCGCTGGACTGGGTGGTGGCGGAGATCAGGCCGAACGGGGTGAGGCAGCCGAGGTAGGGCCGCAGGATCGGGGCCAGCAGTAGCGCCAGGTGGTTGGCGCGGTCGGCGGGCGCGACGAACGGGAAGTCGCACAGCAGCCGGTCGAGCAGGAAGGTCTTGGCGTCGGCGACCTCCTGTGTGGTGGGGTGGGTCGGAACGGGCGGCATGGGCGCCGTGGGGGCGTAGTAGAGGCCGGTGGCGGGGTCGTAGCCGGCGGTCTGGATGAGCGTTCCGTCCGGGCGCAGCACCGGTGAGCCGACGACGCCGTTGAGGGGCCGGACGCCGGGCCAGTAGCGGGAGGACAGCACCGCCGACAGCGCGGTCTTCGTGGGGCTGGCCTCCACTTCCGTCCACTCGCCTGTCTCCCGGTCCTTCTTCAGCCTGTGGACGTAGGTGTGGTGGGCCAGCAGGAACGCCAGGGCGGAGGCGGTGAGCGGGTCGGCCTGCACGGGCAGGGTCGACGGCTGCCCGGTGGCGTGGTCGGCGACGGCGGGGCCGGAGACGCGCGACAGGTGCACGAGCTGCCCTCCGGCGACGAACACGTCGGGCAACGTGCCGGCGGCCACGGCGGTGGTGAGGGTGCGGATGGTCTCGGCTTCCCCGCCGATGCGGATGGGCGGCCGGTCGGCGGGAACGGTTCCGTCGGCGGTGACGTCCGGGTCGACGGCGTCGACGTCGGTGTCGGTGACGTCGGCGGGTTCGGCGGCGGTGGTCATGCGACGGTCCTCCCTTCGGCGGCGCGGTGGGCGCGTCCGGTGGTGGTCATGCGGCGGGGTGTTCGGTGGGCGTGCGGGGTCGGGCGAACCCGGAGGCGAGGGCGTAGCGGATCTCCCCGGCGGGCAGCCCGGCGGCGCGGGCGGCGTCGGCGAGCGCGGTCTCCACCTGCGCCCGGTCGATCCACCCGGCCGCGGCCATCCCGGCCAGGCGGCTGGTGGAGCGGAACAGCTTGCGGTTGCGCCCGGAGTCGGGCGGCATGGCGGCGAGTTCGGCGCACGCGGACCGCAGCGCGGCGACGGCGTAACGGGCGTGGCGGTCCCCGCCTCGGGCGGTGACCGTCACCGGCGCCGGTGTGGGCCGGATCGGTGTCGGGGTGGCGTGGCGGTCGTGGCCCGTGCGCACGAGGTCGTCGGCGAGCCAGTCGGGCAGCGTGGCCGGGGTGAGGGTGGTGGAGGCGCGCCGGTAGGTGCCGACGGGGGTGGTGGAGCCGGGCAGCACGACGTAGCCGCCGTAGGCCTTGATGTCGATCTGCCAGCCCAGCCCGCTCGTCACGACGTCCTCACCGTCGCGGACACGGCCGCTGGTGGACTTCCACCGGCCCGGCTCGGCGGTGTAGATCAGGTGCAGCCCACCCGAGGGGGTCTGGGTGGCCAGGGTGTCCAGGTCGAACGCCCGGCCGCGCAGGCTGGCCAGCGTGGCGAAGGTGTCGATCCCGTCCGCCGGCGGCACGTTGCCCTCAGGCCACGGCACGCCGTTGAGTGGCTGGGCGGGCGGGGTGCCGCCGTGCGCGTCGAGATCGATCGCCAGCAGCTCGGACACGCCGAGGTGGACCGCCCACACCGTCGTGCGCCAGCGCGCCGCCCAGCGGCAGATCACCGTGGTGTCGGCGGTGGCGGCCCACACGCCGTGGCACAGCGCGCCGTCCCCGCGGGCCAGGCACGGACACTGCGCGGCGGTGTGGCCGCCGCCGCCCCGGCAGTCCGGGCAGCCGGCCAGCGGGCGTTTGGTGCCGGGGTGCAACGGCAGCACGTGCCAGGCGTGCCGGTCGGCCACCCACAGCGCCACGTCGGCGGCGGTGGGCCGGGTTGTGGTCATGACGACGGTCCTCTCCGATCAGCCGCGGCGACGAGCCACGGACGAACACCAGGTGACGGGGGCGTGTGGTGAGCCCCGGAACGGGGACGACATGCCCTACTAGCCCCGCGCGAGGGCTAGTAGGGCCGCGTCGTCGTGGTGCGGTGCGGCGGGTTTGACGCGGCTTTCAAACCCGCCGCGTCCGCCAAACCCGCACCCAAACCCGCCCACGATTCACGCAGGTCAAGCACCTTCCACCACGTCCCCTGCGGGTTTGCGGGTTTGCTTTCAACTCCAGAGAAAGAGAGGTGGTGGTTGGTGGGGGTGGTGGGCGCGCCGGGGACGGTGGTTGGTCACGTCCCCGGCGCGACCGGCCCTGTGGGCGCTAGTCGTTGTGGTGGTGGACGTCGCCGAACCGGAAGCCGACCTGTTGGTCGATGTGGTCGTTGCCGGACGCGACGTTGTGGGTGGTGCGCGGCCCGCTCGGCTGTCGGCCCTCGTGCTTGGCCTGGCTGGTGGCGCGCTGCACGCGTTCGGCCGCGTGTCGGATGCGGTCGGCGACGTCCTGTGCGTCCACCCCGGCCGGGTCGCCGAGGACGTCGTGTTGGCTGCCGACGTGGGCGCCCGGCGCGGCCACGTTGGTGTTGACGATGGTGAAGTCCGTCGGCGCGGCGGCGGTGTCACGCGGCCGGTCGTCGTGCCCGGTGTGCTCGTGCCGGTGGTCGGTGCGGGGTCGGGGTGCGTCGTCGTCGCGTGCGGTGCGGGTCGGCTCGTCGGCGGCCGGGGTCACGTCCCTGTGTCGACCTGCGGTGGCGGTTGGCGGTGGGACGAGGCCGAAGCGCACGGCGGGGTGGTTGCGGTCGGGAGCGCCCGCGCCGGCCGGCCGGCGGCCGGGGCGGGCGTCGAGGCCTTGCAGCATGTCGATGAACGCGGTGACACGGGGCGACGGGGCGGGTTCGTCGGCGGGCGGGGTCACGTCCCCCGTCTGGTCTGGGGTTTCGTTGTGGTGCATGGTGTTTTTGGCTTCCTGGTGTGCGGCGCGGGCGTCGGCGAGTCGCTGTCGCGCGGCGTCGATGGCGTCCTGGTCTCCGCTGGCTTTGGCCTGCTGTAGGGCTTTTCGGGCGCGGGAGACCTGTTTGCGGGTGGTCTGGGTGGCTCGGCTGGTGTGTCGGCTGCCGTCGCAGCGGCGTCCGCCTGCTCTGCACATGTCACGTCCCCTTGCCGTGGTGGGGTTTTCGGCCGGTGGTGTGTCGCATGTGGGCTGTCATCGGCCGCGCTGGGCGGCTTTGCAGGCGGGGCAGACGGTGTAGCCGGACAGGGTCGGGAACCAGACGCGGTCGCCGTCGGGGATGGTGCGGCCGCACAGGGTGGCGATCCGGCCGTTCCACCACGAGCGGGTGCCGATGTGCGCGACGGGCTTGCCCATGACAAGACCTCTTTCGTGACTGTGTGTGACGGTGTGTGGGTGTGCGGGGGTGACGCGCGGGCGGTGGTGCGTGGTGCCGGCGCGGTGGTGCGAGACGCGGTGTGGGACCCGGTGCGGAGTGGCCGGACGCGGCCGTGGAGAGGGTTTCCGCTGGTGTCGGAGGTGCGGTCCCAGAGTCCCGCGCGGGGTGTTCACGCTGGTAGTGCGTGGGACTCGGGTACGGGACCCCCTGCGGGACAAGTCCCGTGGGCGGGGCTGGGTCCCGTGGGGTGTCCCGTAGGGTCCGCGCCGGGTTTTGAGGGTTACTCGGTGGTGTCGTCGTTCCCGGCGGGCAACTCGCCGTTGTCACGGCGAGTGATGGCGTTCTGGACGTCTTCGGCTTTGATGACCTTGTTGCTGCTCTTGACGACGGGGATCTCCCAGCGGCGCAGTTCCTCCGCGAGGCGTTCGGCGTTCCAGGTCTCGTAGACGGCCGGGTTGTCCTCGATCAGGCGGGCCAGGACCACGGTGGTGCGGGTGCGGGGTTCGTCGCGCATGGCGTGTTCGATGTCGGCCAGGTGGTCGACGGGGGCGGCGGGTTCGGTGGTGTCGGTGGCGGGTTCGACGGTGCGGCCGTAGCGGGCGAGGATGGACATGGCGCGGTCGACGACCCGATAGGCGTCCTTTGTGGACACGTAGTGGGTGCGGGTGATGACGAACGCCTGACCGGCGGGGATGTCCTCGACTTCGCCGGTGGCCACGACGGTTCCCGCGTCCGCGCCGGGGCGAAGGTCCTGCGGTCGTGCGCCGCGGTCGACGGCGTCGGCGAGGATCATCTTGGCGGTGTTCTCGTTGGGGACGTTGAGGGCGCAGCGGACGTGCGCGCCTTCGCGGACGCGGACGGGCAACGTCCGGTCGTCGGGGCGTTGGGTGGCCTGCAACAGGTGGATGTTGACCGCGCGGGCCTGGTCGTGCAGACGCTTGGCGGCCTTGACCGCGCGGGAGTCGTCCTTGGTCCCGCCGATGGGGTGGGGCGCGCCGTAGAGCACCTGGCACTCGTCCACGAACACGTAGATCGGGTGGAAGCCGGACCCCTTGCGCCGGGACAGCTCGCGCGAGATCGGGCCGACGACACCCTGATCGGATTTGGCCTGGTAGCGGCGTTCCATCTCCGCCACCGCCCACTCCAGCATGTCGCAGGTCCGGCCGGCGTGTTCGTCGGTGGAGCCCTCGATGTACTGGGTGGCGCGGCGGGCGAACATCTTCCAGTCGCCGTCGCCTTTGAGGTCGGCGACCAGCAGTTCCACCGTGGGGTCCAGGGCCAAACCCAACGCGATCAGCCGCATCACGGTGGACTTGCCCTGCTTGGACGTGGCACCGATCAGCCAGTGCTTCTGGAGCATGCCCACGCCGATCTGTTCCTGGCGCATCGTCACGCCGAACGGCAGCCGGTCGCGGAACACGTCGAACTCGCCGTCCTCCAGCAGCGGCCACGCCGGCGCGGGGCGGTCCATCGTGCCCTTGTCGGCCACCCACAGGTCCAGCACGCGGGCGTCGGCCTTCGGGTCGCGCTGGGGCCACACCTCGTGCTTGTGCCGGCTGAGGTTCCCGGCCAGCAGCTCGACCTTGCCCGAGGGCAACAGGTCCGCCGCGACCACACCCATCGGGAGTTTGATCTGGGTGTAGGTGCCGCCGCCCTGCTCGCGCGGCTGGACCAGGTACTCCAGTTGCCCGCCCTGCTTCAGAAACGTCGTCAGGGCGGTGACCTTGACGTGCGCGAGCGCCCTGGTGATCAGGTCCGGGGTGATCTCGGAGTCCATCTCGGCGCGTTCGGTCTCGGAGACCAGCCAGCGCGGCACCATCGCCGACCGGCGCCCTTCCCTCCACGCCGCGACCAGCAGCGCCGGGGCCGCGCCCCACACCAGCAGTTGCACCGCGATCGTGGCCAGCACGCCGACCACCCCGGCGACGTCGCCCAGCATGGCCCACCAGCTCGCCCAGTCCCACCCGCCGGGGGTGAGCTGGATGACCACGCCGCAGATCAGCAGCACACCGGCCAGGACCGTGACCGCGAACATCAACGCCTTCAGACCGGCCCACAGGGTGCCGGGCAGGGCGCGCATCCGCTCCGCGCGCCCGTTCTTCAACGCGTCGAGCCGGTCGGTCCACTCCGCCAGGGCGACGGAGTCCCCGGCGACCTGGGCGAGGCGGATCTGTTCGCGCACGTGCCCGTAGGTCAGGGCCTGCACCGCGCGGCGGGTCCACGACAGGTGGCCCTGCGCCACCGTCCAGCCCGCACGCGCCGCGACCCGCACACCCTTGGCGGCCTTGCCCGCCGTCGGGTTGGCGCGCACCACGCGCACCAACTCCCCCGCCCGCGCCCGTACCGTCTGCTCCGCGATGCGACGGTCCAGCGCCGCGGACTCCTCCGGCGTGAGCAACTGCCCCGCGATGGCGGCGTCCCTCTCCACCCCGCTACCCGGCGCCGTCGGGACGGCGTCGGCCGCGGCCGGTCCGGTGTCGGCGCGCACGGCGTCGGCGTGGCGCACCGGCAGGTGCACCACGTTGGTGTGCTCCCGGCCCGCGTCGTCGGCCTGGT
>NZ_JBHTLK010000160.1:0-16552 GCF_042678885.1 Saccharothrix hoggarensis | reverse complement strand
CGAGGACCGCCCCCGCCGCCCCGCCCCGCCCCGCGAAGGCGGCCGCCCCCGGCGTCCCCGGCCGCCGCGCGACGAAGACTGATCCGGACGAGCCCCCGCCTGGGCGGGGCCGTTCCGCGCCGGAAGCCCTTTACCCACCCTTTACTAAAGGCGGGTCGTCGCTGATACTGGTGGCGAGGGGAGTACTTCCCAAGCGTCTGCCCGGTCATTACGGACATCCCGTTCGATGTCCCCGGGAGGCCGCCCCGGTGGGGTGAAGGAGACCTCGAACATCGACTGTTCGAGGAGGTCCGGTGCCCCTGTTGGCGTCAGTTCCCGCGGTTCCGTCCGGTCCGGTGGAGTCCGTCGGGTCGACGGGCCTGTGGTTCATCAGCATCGCCGTCCTGGTCGCGCTCCTGGTGGCCGACTTCGTCGTCACCCACCGCCCGCACGAGGTCTCGATGCGGGAAGCCGCCGGGTGGTCCGCGTTCTACCTCGCGTTGCCGGTTGTCTTCGGGGTCTGGTTGTGGAACGCCCACGGGACCGACCGGGCGCTGGAGTTCATGACGGGGTTCGTGGTCGAGAAGTCGCTCTCCGTGGACAACCTGTTCGTGTTCATGCTGCTGCTGGCCGCCTTCGCGGTTCCGCCCAACGTGCAGCAGCGCGTCCTGCTCTACGGCATCGTCGGCGCCCTGGTGCTGCGCGGCGTGTTCATCGCGGCCGGCGCGGCCATGCTGGCGGCCGGGACGTGGGCTTTCCTCGTCTTCGGGCTGATCCTGTTCGCCTCGGCGGTGAAGATCCTCCACGAGGCGATGAAGGGCGTCGCCGCGGAGCGTGACGTCTCCGCGATGCGCTCGGTCCGCCTGCTGCGCCGGCTGATGCCGGTCACCGACGACTACCGCGGCACCCGGCTGACGGTCCGCGAGCACGGGCGGCGCGCGCTCACGCCGCTGGCCGTCGTCGTGGTGGCGGTGTTCGCGACCGACGTGGTGTTCGCCGTCGACTCCGTCCCGGCGGTCTACGGCATCACCGAGGACCCGTACCTGGTGTTCGCCACGAACGCGTTCGCCCTGCTCGGCCTCCGCGCCCTGTACTTCGTGCTGCACACGGCGCTCGCGAAGCTGGTCCACCTCAACCACGGGCTGGCGATCATCCTCGCGTTCATCGGCGCGAAGCTCGTGCTGCACTGGGCGCACGGGATCTGGCCGGGCGTGCCGGAGATCCCCACGCCGCTCTCGCTGGCGGTGATCATCGCCGTCCTCGCCACGGTCACCGTGACCAGCCTGCGCAGCCGGCGGCGTGCCGAGGCCCGCACCGGCGAGCCGGGCGAGAAGGCCACCGCGCCACGGGACTGACCATGTTCTTCGAATGGCTCCTCGACGTCCTGGTCACCGGCTTCCTGACCGTGGTGGTCCTGGTCTCGCTGGTGATCACCTGCGCCGCCCTGCACCCGCCGCGCGGTCCGCGGCCGCGGGCCTGACGGCGTCGGGTGATCACCGGCGTCAGGCCGCCTCGTGGTTCAGCAACCACCGCTTCACGTCGACGCCCCAGCGGAAGTCGCCGATCGCGCCACCCGTGCGGACCACGCGGTGGCAGGGGACGAACAGGGTCGCGGCGTTCCTGGCGCACGCCGTCGCGGCCGCCCGGACCGCGGCCGGGCGGCCGGCGAGCAGGGCGTAGTCGGCGTAGCTGATCGGCTTGCCCGCGGGCACGGTGCGCAGCGCGTCCCACGCCCGCGCCGTGAACTCGCCCGCCCGCTGCCGGACGGGGATGTCGGCGATCGCGTCCAGGTCGCCCGCGTGGTAGGCGCGGACGGCCCTGGTCACGGCGCCGAGGTCCCGGCGCGGGGTCAGGGTGGTCGGGCGCAGCGACGGGGAGACCCGGGGCAGCAGGTCGTCCACGTCGGCGGTCCAGCCGCTGGCCAGGACGGCCCCGTCGGCCGCGACGATGGCGGTGAACGGTCTGATCGGGGTGTCGGTGGTCGACACGTGGCCGGTGCTCACGCGGTCCTCCTGAGGTGCATCGCGGCGTACGAGCGCCAAGGGCGCCACGCGGTGTTGTCGCTGGTCAAAGGAATGTCCGGGGCTCCCAGAACGCGCATCACGACGTACGAGGCGACGTCCGGCCCGACACCCGGGAACGCGGACAGCTCGGCGTGCAGCTCGTCGGCGTCACGGCCCACGTCGACCTTCAGCGTCCCGTCTGCCAACGCCCGGGCGACGGGGGAGTCGACGGCCGACGGCGCCGGGTACAGGTGCGTCACCGGCCCGTCCGGCTGTTCCAGGCGCTCGCCCCGGACGTGGTGGCCGAGCGCCCGGAGCAGGGTTTCCGCGCCGTCCACGCTGCCCGGCAGCCGCACGCCCGGCCGGGCCAGCACGGACGGCCGCAGCGCCGGGTCGGCGGACAGGAAGTCGTCCACGGCCACCGGGTCGGCGTCGAGGTCCAGCAGCCGCCGGACCCGGCTCACCGCGCTGCCCAGGTCGCGCAGGTCGGTCAGCCGCAGCGTGCACGACACGTGCCCGGCCGCGGGCTCCAGCAGGACGGTGGCCTGGCCGTGCGGCAGGCGCAGCGACCGCGCGTAGGACCGCTCGGTCACGTGCTCGACGCCGGGGATGGCGTTGGCCCGGAAGTACGCGAGCAGGCCCGCCGCGTCGAACGGCGGCCGGTACGGCAGGCGGAGCGTGAGGCGGCCCGCCGTGGTCGGCGCGGCGCGGGTCGAGCGCATCGCCGACGGGGTCGTCGCGAACACCGTGCGGATCGTGTCGTTGAACTGCCGCACGCTGGCGAAACCGGCCGCGAACGCGATGTCGGCGAACGACAGGTCGGTCGTCTCGATCAGCAGCCGCGCGGAGTGCGCGCGGTGGGCGCGGGCCAGGGCGAGCGGGCCGGCGCCCAGCTCGGCGGTCAGCACGCGGGTCAGGTGGCGTTCCGAGTAGCCGAGGCGCCCCGCGAGGCCGGGGACGCCCTCGCGCTCCACCACGCCGTCCGAGATGAGGCGCATGGCGCGCGCCGCCAGGTCGGCCCGGAGGTTCCACTCCGGCGAGCCCGGCACGGCGTCCGGCAGGCACCGCCGGCACGCCCGGTAGCCGGCGGACTGGGCGGCGGCCGCCGTGGGGTAGAACTCGGCGTTGCGGCGCTTCGGCGTCACGGCGGGGCAGGACGGCCGGCAGTAGATGCGGGTCGTGCGCACCGCGAGGATGAAGCACCCGTCGAACCGGGCGTCGCGGGCGGCGACGGCCCGGTAGGCGCGTTCGTCGTCGAGGAGCATGGGGCCCACTCTGCCGGCGGTGGGACGTGCGGTCTCGCGGGAATCGGACACGGCATCCGGGGCGCGTAGACTCACCCACCGTGAGTTTGACCCTCGGTATCGTCGGCCTGCCCAACGTCGGCAAGTCCACCCTGTTCAACGCCCTCACGCGCAACGACGTGCTGGCGGCGAACTACCCGTTCGCGACCATCGAGCCGAACGTCGGCGTGGTGCCGCTGCCGGACGACCGCCTCGCCAAGCTCGCGGCGATCTTCGGCTCCGAGCGCGAGGTGCCGGCGGTGGTGTCGTTCGTCGACATCGCGGGCATCGTGAAGGGCGCGTCCGAAGGCGCGGGCCTGGGGAACAAGTTCCTCGCCAACATCCGCGAGGCCAACGCGATCTGCCAGGTCATCCGGGTGTTCGACGACTCCGACGTGATCCACGTCGACGGTCGCGTCGACCCGGCGAGCGACATCGAGACGATCAACACCGAGCTGATCCTGGCCGACCTCCAGACGTTGGAGAAGGCCGTGCCGAGGCTGGAGAAGGAGGCGCGGACGCAGAAGGACCGCCGCCCGGCGCTGGAAGCGGCGCAGAAGGCGCGCGAGATCCTCGACTCCGGCCGCACCCTCTTCGCCGCCCAGTCCGAAGTGGACGGTTCGCTGCTGCGCGAGCTGAGCCTGCTCACCGCGAAGCCGTTCCTGTACGTGTTCAACGCCGACGAGGCCGTGCTGACCGACGAGGCCCGCCTCAAGGAACTGCGCGAGATGGTGGCGCCCGCCGACGCGGTGTTCCTCGACGCCAAGGTCGAGGCGGAGCTGCTGGAGCTGGACGAGGAGTCCGCCCGCGAGCTGCTGGAGTCCATCGGGCAGCACGAGCCGGGCCTGTACTCGCTGGCGAGGGCCGGCTTCCACACCCTCGGCCTCCAGACCTACCTGACCGCGGGCCCCAAGGAGTCCCGGGCGTGGACGATCCCCCGGGGCGCGACCGCGCCGCAGGCGGCGGGCGTCATCCACACCGACTTCGAGCGCGGTTTCATCAAGGCCGAGGTGGTCTCCTTCGACGACCTCGTGGAGGCGGGTTCCATGGCCGCCGCGAAGGCCGCCGGCAAGGTGCGCATCGAGGGCAAGGACTACGTGATGGTCGACGGCGACGTGGTGGAGTTCCGCTTCAACGTCTGACCGGGGTGGCGTGAGCGGGGGTCATCGGCCTGGCACGAGCTTCGCCAGGTCGATGTCGATCTCGAACGGCACGGCGAGGTGGAGCGAGTCGCGGAAGACGCCGGTCGGCGCGTACGCCCCGGTCGGTTCGTCCAGCTCGTAGACGTGCACGACCGGGCCGGTGGCCTCGTCCTCGACCCGCCAGTGGTGCGGGATGCCCGCTGCCGCGTACTTGCGCAGCTTCACCGTGCGGTCCCGGAAGGTGGACTCGGGCGAGACGACCTCGACCACCAGCAGCACGTCGGCCGGCTCGAACCACGTCATGTCCGGGTCGATGGAGGCGGAGGTCACGAGGATGTCGGCTTCGGGGCGGTTGCGGGCGTCGAGCCGGATTGTCATCTCCCGGGCGACCTCCATGCCGCTGGGTGTCTGGTTTCGAAGGGCGGCGGTCAGGTCGTCGATGATGCGACCGTGCCAGTACCGCTGCGGGGCCATCGTGAAAACGAGCGCTCCGTCGATGAGCTCGGTGTGCCGGGGCGCCTCGGAGAGTTGGTCGAGGTCCTCTGCGAACCAGCCTTCCTCGCGCGGCGGACGCATCCAGTCGGGCAGGTCGGCCATGTCCTCACCGTAATGCGGTTCGGTGGTTCGAGCAGCAATCATGGGTGATCGACTCCTTGGCGTGGCGTCGCCCGGAACGCTAGGCCGCGGGAGCGTGCGCCGGTAGTCGCACGATGGCGTGGGAGCGCGGTGGTCGGGGACCGGTGGCACGCGTGGCCCTCCACAGACCTCGGGGCGGTGCGCTCAGTGAGCCCCCCGCCCCGAGGTACTGTCCAGTGGCGTCAGCGGACGTGGTCGCGGCTGTGGCGGGCCAGGGCGAAGACGCCCCCCGCGGTGGCCAGCATGGCCAGTGCGCTGACGGTGAACACGACGATGTCGGTGGTCATGCGTATCCCCTTGCGTTGATCTCCCACTCGTCTTGACGTCCGGGTACCCCGATTCGTGGCCCGGCAGTCGTGCAATTCACACGATCGTGGAGGTAGAGGGTGGGACTGCGTGCACTGGAGGGGCGGGTGCTCGCCCACGCGCCGTGGGTGTTCGGCCTCTCCCTGCTCGGGCACCTCGCGATGGTCGCCTTCCAGACGAAGATGACCATGGTGGACCTGATGGTCTACCGGAACGCCTCGCCCGAGCTGTTCACCGGCTTCCTCTACGACTGGCGGCTGAAGGAGTTCTCCGACCAGTTCGCGCTCCCGTTCACCTACCCGCCGTTCTCGGCGCTCGTCTTCGTCCCGCTGTCGTGGGTGCCGTGGGGCGTGGCGCGCTGGTTCTGGCAGCTCGCCTGCCTCGCCTGCCTGTGGTTCGTCACGCGCAAGTCCCTCCAGCTCGTCGGCAGCAACGACCCGCGCCGCGCGCTGCTGTGGACGGGCCTGTTCGTGTGGGTCGAACCGGTCCGCACGACGTTGAACTACGGCCAGATCAACCTGGTGCTCGCCGCGCTGCTGCTCGGCACGATGGTCAGCGCGCGGAGCTGGAAGCAGGGCGCCGGCGTCGGCATCGCGGCCGGGCTGAAGCTCACGCCCGCGATCTCCGGCCTCTACTTCCTCGCCGCCCGCCGCTACCGGGCGGCCGTGTGGTCGGCGGTGGCGTTCTTCGGCACGGTCGGGCTCGGCTACCTGATCTCGCCGAGCCTGTCGGAGCGGTACTGGTTCCACCTGCTCGGCGACGCCACGCGGGTCGGGCCGGTCGGCTCGGCGATCAACCAGTCGCTGCGGGGCGCGCTGTCCCGCACCGTCGGCCACGACGTGGAGACGGGGCCGGTGTTCGTGGCCGGGGTGGCGGTGGCCGTCGTGCTCGCCGGGGTCGCGCTGCACGCCGCGGTGAAGGCCCGGGACACGCTGGCGATGATCGTCACCGTCCAGTTCCTCGGCCTGCTCGTGTCGCCGATCTCGTGGAGCCACCACTGGGTGTGGGCGGTGCCCGCGCTGATGTGGCTGCTCTACTCCGCGAAGCACCGGCTGGCGACCGTGACGGCCGTCGCGTGGCTCCTCGCCATCGGCAGCTACCTGATCTCGTTCCTGCTGAAGGCGCAGCCGTCGATCTGGGTCATCCCGCGGCCCTGGTACTACTCGGCGCTCGGCTGGGTGTACCCGGCGGTGGGCGTGCTCACGCTCGTCACGATCGCCGTCGTGCTCCGGCGGCGCGCGGCCGAGCGGTCACCGCAGGACGTCGAGCACCCCGTCGATCTCCTCCGCGAGTGACACGTCCAGCGCGGTGATCCCGCCGGTCGAGTGCGTGGTGCAGCGGAACGTCAGCGTGCGCCAGCGGATGTCGATGTCGGGGTGGTGGTTGTCGTTCTCCGCGATCTCCGCCACCCGGCACACCACCTGGATGGCCTGCGAGAAGCTCCCCAGCTCCACCGTGCGCACCAAGGCGGTGTCCTCGGCGCGCCACGCCGGGAGGTTGGCCAGCGAGGCGGTCACCTGGTCGTCGGTCAGCAGTTCGGCCATGGACCGATCGTGCCACCGCGCGGGGTAAGCTGCGCGTTCGCCACGGGAGTCCGGTGCTGCGCCGGGCTGAGAGGAAGGCGCGCGAGCCTTCGACCGTCCACACCTGATCCGGGTCATGCCGGTGTAGGGAGAGATGATGTTCCGACGAGTGCTGACCGCGTCCACGGCTGCCGTGACGGCGTTCGCGCTGCTCACGGCCTGTTCGGTGACCGCGTCGAACAACAACGCGCCGGCGGGCGAGCGGGTCGTCACGCTGGTGACGCACGACTCGTTCGCGGTCACGCCGGAGGTGCTGGAGCAGTTCAAGAAGGACACCGGCATCACGATCAAGCCGCTGGCCAGCGGTGACGCCGGCGAGGTGACCAACAAGCTGGTCCTGACCAAGGACGCCCCCATCGGCGACGTCGCCTTCGGCGTCGACTCCACGTTCGCCTCCCGCGCGCTCAAGGAAGGCGTGTTCGCCGAGTACGCGAGCCCCGAGGCGGGCAAGGGCGCGCAGCGCTACCAGCTCGACCCGCCGAACCGGCTGCACGCCGTGGACGTCGGCGACGTGTGCCTGAACATCGACGTGGCCGCGTTCAAGGACATCGGCGAGCCGAAGCAGTACGCCGACCTGGCCGACCCGAAGTACAAGGACATGCTGGTGGTCGAGGACCCGGCCACGTCGTCGCCGGGCCTGGCGTTCCTGCTCGGCACCATCGCCACCTTCGGCGAGGCGAACTGGCAGAACTACTGGGGGCAGCTGAAGGCGAACGGCGTGAAGGTCGTCAGCGGCTGGGAGGAGGCCTACACGCAGGACTTCTCCGGTTCCAGCGGCAAGGGGCCGCGCCCGGTCGTGGTGTCCTACGCGTCGTCGCCGTCGGCGGAGATCGGCGAGGACGGCGTGCCGCGCACCAAGGCGCTGCTGGACACGTGCTACCGCCAGGTCGAGTACGCGGGTGTGCTGAACGGCGCGAAGAACCCCGAGGACGCCAAGAAGGTCGTCGACTTCCTGCTGGGCGAGCGGTTCCAGGCCGACGTGCCCGGCCAGATGTACGTGTACCCGTCGCGCGAGGGCGTCGCGCTGCCCGAGGCGTGGACGACGGCCGCGCCGCTGCCGGCCACCGCGCGCTCCCTGCCCGCGGCCGAGGTGGACGCGAAGCGCGAGCAGTGGGTGCAGCAGTGGCGCGCGCTGGTGCAGGGCTGAGCGCGACGTCCCCGACGCCGGGGCCGCGGTCGACGCGGCGGCCCCGGCTCACCTGGGCGTTGGCGGCGCTGCTGCCGCTGGCGTTCCTGGGCGTGTTCTTCGCCTGGCCGGTGCTCGCGATCGTGAGCCTCGGGCTCGGCGAGGACGGCGTGCTGCCCGTCCTGGCCCGCGCCGACACCTGGGACCTGGTCGCGTTCACGCTGGGCCAGGCCGCGGGCGCGACGGCGTTGGCGCTGGTCACGGGCTTGCCGGTGGCGTTCCTGCTGGCCCGGTGCCGGGTCCGCGGGGCGGGCGTGGTGCGGGCGGCGGTGATGGTGCCGTTCGTGCTGCCGACCGTCGTGGTCGGGCTCGCGTTCCGGGCGCTGTGGCCGGACGGCGGGGTGCTGCCGATCGTGCTCGCCAACGCGTTCTTCAACGTCGCCGTGGTCGCCCGCACGGTCGGCGGGCTGTGGGCGCGGGTCGACCGGCGGGCGGAGGACGCGGCACGGGCGCTGGGCGCGTCACGCGCGCGGGCGTTCACGTCCGTCGTGCTGCCGTCGCTCGCGCCGGCGATCGGCTCGGCCGCGTCGGTCGTGTTCCTGTTCTGCGCCACCAGCTTCGGCGTCGTGCTGGTGCTGGGCGGCGCGCGCCACCGGACGCTGGAGACGGAGATCTACCTCCGCACGGTGGAGCTGTTCGACCTGTCGGGCGCGGCCGCGCTGTCGCTCGTGCAGTTCGCCGCCGTGATCGCCGTGCTGGTGGTCGGCGCGGCGGCCCGGCGCAAGCGGGAGAAGTCGCTGCCGCTGCGGATCGAGCCGACGCGGCGGCCGACCGGCGGCGAGTGGGCCGTCGTCGGCGCGGCGTGGCTGGTGGTGCTGGCGCTGCTCACGCCGGTCGTCGGGCTGCTGGTGCGGTCCCTGGCCACGCACGACGGCTGGAGCTTCGCCGGGTACGCGGCGCTGGCCGGCACGGGGGAGCGCGGCACGCTCGCCGTGTCCGGGCTGGACGCGGCGGTGAATTCGCTGCGCACGGCCACCGACGCGACGCTGGTGGCGCTGCTCGTCGGCGTGGTGTCGGCGGTCGTGCTGGTCGGGTTGCGGCGGCACGGCTCGTGGTTCGCGGAAACCCTCGACACCGCGTTGATGCTGCCGCTCGGGGTGTCGGCGGTGACGCTCGGGTTCGGCTACCTGATCACCATGGACGCCCTGCCCGGCGACTTCCGCACGTCGCCGCTGCTGGTGCCGCTGGCCCAGGCGCTGGTCGTGACGCCGCTGATCGTGCGGATCGTGCTGCCGGTGCTGCGGGCCGTGGACGAGCGGCTGCGGCAGGCGGCGGCGACGTTGGGCGCGAGCCCGTGGCGGGTGTGGCGCGAGGTGGACCTGCCGCTGGCGTCCCGGTCGCTGCTGGCGGCGGCCGGGTTCGGGTTCGTGGTGGCGCTGGGCGAGTTCGGCGCGACGAGCTTCCTGGCGCGGCCGGACGCGCCGACGCTGCCGGTGGTGATCGCCCGGCTGATGTCGCGGCCCGGTCAGCTGAACAGCCAGATGGCGTACGCGGCGTGCGCGTTGCTGATGGTCGTGACCACGGTGGCGGTGCTGGTGATCGAGCGGTTGCGGGCGCCGAGCGGCGGGGAGTTCTGATGGCGTTGCGGGTCGACGGGGTGAGCGTGCGCTACGGCGCCGTGACCGCGGTGTCCGGTGTGGACCTCCGGATCGCCGACGGCGAGGTGGTGGCGCTGCTCGGGCCGTCCGGGTGCGGCAAGTCGACGTTGCTGCGGGCGGTGGCCGGGCTGGAGCCGTGTGACGGAGTGGTGTCGTGGGACGGGGTGGACCTCGCCGGGACGCCCGTGCACCGGCGCGGGTTCGGGCTGGTGTTCCAGGACGGCCAGCTGTTCCCGCACCGGGACGTGGCGGGCAACGTGGCGTTCGGGCTGCGGATGCGCCGGGTGGAGCGGGAAGCGCGCGAGAAGCGGGTGGCCGAGCTGCTGGAGCTGGTCGGGCTCGCCGGGTACGGGCGGCGGCGGGTTACCGAGCTGTCCGGCGGTGAGCAGCAACGGGTCGCGCTGGCCCGGGCGCTGGCGCCGCGGCCCAAGTTGCTGCTGCTGGACGAGCCGCTGTCCGCGCTGGACCGGGCGTTGCGGGAGCAGCTGGCGGTGGACCTGGCGCGGTTGCTGCGCGAGACGGGCGCGACCGCGCTGGTGGTCACGCACGACCACGACGAGGCGTTCACCCTGGCCGACCGGGTGGCGGTGATGCGGGCGGGGCGGATCGTGCAGGTCGGCGTGCCGACGGACGTGTGGCGGCGGCCGGCGGACGTCGAGACGGCCCGGTTCCTGGGCTGCGGCAAGGTGCTGGCCGCCGAGGCCGCGTCGGCGTTGCTGGGCGTGGCCGCCCGCGTCGGCCTGCGGGCCACGGCGCTCCACGTCGACCGGGCGGGCGGGATCGAGGCGGAGGTGCTGGAACGCGTCCACCGCCGCGACCACGTCCGGCTGCTCGTGCGGCTGACGGGGTCGGGGATGGTGGAGGGCGAGGAGTTCGAGGCCGTGGCCCCGGTCGCCGAGCCGCCGTCGCCGGGCGACCGCGTGCGGCTGTCCGTGGACCACGACGGCGTCGCGATCATCGGCTGAAACGGCCGCGGGGACCGACGCCCGCTGCTACGCTCGCCCGCCTCCGCCGTGACTTGAGGGGGCTCACGTGGACGAGACCGACGACCTTTCCTGGGCGGACGCGTGGCCGGGTGACGGGCCGGAGCTCGGGGAGATCTACTGCCTGACGTTCATCAAGGGCGTCGACGAGGCCGAGGCGTTGCGGCGCATGGGCGGGCTGCCCGGCACCGTCGCCACCCGCGCGCGGGAGGACGTCGCCGACCTCCACAACTACGACGACGGCTACCCCGAGGTGGCGTTGGCGCTGCCGCTCGGCACGTGGACCGTCGTGTTCGAGCCGAACGGGTTCCAGGGCTCGCACCTGGTCGAGGTGCTGTCGCGCGGGACCGAGGCGGTGTCCGTCCTGCGCCACGACTACGCGTCGCCGTCGTTCGAGTACGCCGTGGACGGCGTGCTGATCACCGGGTTCGACCCGACCTTCCCCACCTACCGCCACGGCGCCGATCCCGACCGCCTGCTCTCCCGGATGCGCGACGTCGGCTTCCCCGAGGACGAGGAGGACGAAGCGGTTGACGACCCCATCGCCCGGTGCCTGGAGGTGGTCGGCGACCTCACCGGCGTGCTGCCGGCGTTCGACGACCTCGCCGGCCCGCTGACCAGCGCGCACATCGAGACCTGGTTCGTCGAGGCGCACCCGGTCCAGACGACCCGGCCGGGGCACGACGGGCCCGTGGACGCCCTGGCCGAGGTGCGGCGGCTCAGCGGGCTGCACGGCCTGACCGACACCCCCGGACTGGCCGACGCGCTCGCCGCGGCCGAACGCGGGCAGGCCGTCGCGGTCACGCCCGACAGCCCGCTCGGCGGCCACGTCCGGGCCTGGCTCACCGAGTCGCGGCGGGCGAGCTGGGCGCCCAACGACCCCTCGGCGCGGCACCGCCAACCCGAGGCCGAGCGCCTCCGCGGCAACGGCCTCGGGTGGCTCGCCAAGGCGCTGGGCGCCGCCCTCCAACCCCATCGCGCGCTCTAGAGGTCGAGGGCGTACTCCACGTCGCCGTGCTCGGCGCCCTCGACGTAGTCGGGCCACTCCTCGTGGAACGTGCGCACGTGCCGCAGCCCGACCTTCTCCAACACCCGCCGCGACCCCGTGTTCACGGCCATCGCGTACGCCACGACCCGGCGCAGCCCCGCCGCCGAACCGTGCGCCACCAACGCCGACGCGCCCTCCGTCGCGTACCCGCGCCCCCAGAAGTCCGGGTGCAGCCGGTAGCCCAGCTCGGCGACCCCCTCGCCGGCCGGGCTCAGCTCGAACCAGCCGATGAACGCGCCCGTCGCCTTCTCGTGCGCCGCCCACCAGCCGCGCCCGCCCGCCACCTTCGGCAGCACGACCCGCTCCACGTCGGCCCGCGACACCGGCTTGCCGTCCTCGATGAACCGCATCACCCGCGGTTCGCCGAGCAGCCACGCGAGGGCGTCCACATAGGACTCATCGATCGGGCGCAGCGCCAACCTGTCCGTCTCCGGGAGCACGGGCCGATTGTGGGCTAGTTGTCCTTC
Source organism: Saccharothrix hoggarensis (assembly GCF_042678885.1). Classification (GTDB taxonomy): domain Bacteria; phylum Actinomycetota; class Actinomycetes; order Mycobacteriales; family Pseudonocardiaceae; genus Actinosynnema; species Actinosynnema hoggarensis. The sequence continues at coordinate 4,338 of NZ_JBHTLK010000160.1, read as the reverse complement.
GTGGCCAACCGCATTGCCGCCAGGGACAGTCCGATCAGGATGTAGCACCCGGCCAGCGCCGTGCCGCGCCACAGCTGCTCGGTCGGCAGCGGGTCGCGCATGACGTCGACCAGGCCCTGCCACGTCGACGTGATGAGGTACGGGTGCAGCCAGTCCAGCGCGCTGAACACGCCCAGCACCGCGAACACGATCACACCGGCCATCGTCGCGGCCATCACCACCAGCGGGTGCTCGGTGCACGCCGAGATCGCCATCGCGATCGCCGCCACGCCCCACACCTGCACCGTCACCAGCAGGACCGTCAACGCGATCCGCCCGACCGCCGCCCCGAACGACAGGGTCGACCCGGACAGCGTCAGCATCCCCTCGCCGCCGAACAGGATCGCGCCGGTGACCGCGCCGACCACCGCGATCAGCGTCACCGCGGCCAACGACATGGTGGCCACGCCGAACGCCTTGATCCCCAGCAGCCGGAGCCGGCCGACCGGCGACAGCACCAACCCGCGCAGCGTGCCGTGCTGCGCCTCGCCGGCGAGCCCGTCGGCCGCCCAGATCGCGCCGACCAGCGGCAGCAGCAGCGGCAACGCCAGGAACAGCGTGAACACGGGCAGCACCAGCCCGTTTCCCGCGATGATCCCGGCCAGGCCCGGACCCGCGGGGCCGTCGTCCACCGCGAACCACAGCCCGATCCCGGCCAGGATCGGCACCAGGCACAGCGACGCCAGCCCGATCACCGTCCGCGGCCGGCGCACGATCCACCGCAGCTCCGAGCGCAGCTGCCGCCCCAGCGGCGCGCGCACGGCGACCAGCGCGCTCATGGCCTGCCCTCCTCGATCGTGTCCACGGCGGACAGGTTGTGCTCGGACTCCTCGGCCTCGGTGAGCCGGGCGAACAGGTCTTCCAGGCCGGTGCGGTGCCGGCGCGCCTCGTGCACCGCGACCCCCGCGCGCACCAGCGTCTCCAGCACCACGGGCGCGGTCGTGCCGATCAGCTCGACCCGCACGCCGTCCTCGATGGGGCGGGCCGAGATCCGGCCCGCGCGCAGCGCGTTCAGCGCCTCGTCCACGTCCGGCGTGACGACCAGCAGCGAACTGCTGTCCGCGTGCAGCAGCTCGGCCAGTTCCCCTTGCGCCACAACGGTTCCCCGGTGCAGCACGGCCACGTGCGTGCACGTCGCCTCGATCTCGCTGAGCAGGTGGGACGAGACGACCACGGTGCTGCCGGCCTCGTGCAGGTCCGCGATGACCTTGCGGACCTCGCGGGTGCCCGCCGGGTCGAGCCCGTTGGTCGGCTCGTCCAGCACGATCAGCTTGCGCGGCACGAGCAGCGCCGAGGCGAGGCCCAGGCGCTGCTTCATGCCGAGCGAGTACCCCCGGTAGCGCCGGTGCGCGGCGGCCGCGAGACCGACCCGCTCCAACGCGTCCTCCACGGCCTGCCGGATGTCGCCGGTGGCGAGCAGCGGCTCGAACGCCGCCACCCGCCGCAGGTTCTCCCGACCGGACAGGAAGGGGTGGAACCCCGGACCCTCGACCAGCGCGCCGACGTGCGGCAGCGCGAGCGCGACGCCGTCGGGCAGCGCTTTCCCCAGCAGCTCGACCTCCCCCTCGGTCGGCCGCACGAGCCCGAGCAGCATGCGGATCGTGGTGGTCTTGCCCGACCCGTTCGGGCCGAGCATCCCGAGCACCGCCCCCTGCGGCACGTCGAGGTCCACCCGGTCCACCGCGACCGTGCGCCCGTACACCTTGCGCAGTCCCCGCGTCCGGGCCGCGAAGACCGGGGTGGAGCCGGCCGCCGAAGCGGCCGACCCCACCCGCGCGCTGGTCGAGGTGGTCACTTGACCTGGCCGATCGCGTCCACCAGCACCTGCTCCGGCACCGCGCCGACGGCGATCCGGCCGTCGTCCGCGACGAGGACGCCGCCGACCCGCGTGGTGATCAGCGTGCCCGAGCCCCACGGGCCGCTGACCTGCTTGCCCAACTGCTCGAGCAAGCCCTGCACGTCGACCTCGTGGCCCTCGGACCAGCGGCCGTCACCGCGCTGCTCCTGCTGCTCCGCGAGACCGGCCAGGGCGTCCTGGGGCGCCCGTGCGGCCAGCACGACGTCCCAGCCCTCGCCGATGACCTGCGGGTCCGCCTCGGTGAACGCCTGCTCGGCCGCCGCCTTGTCCTCGGCGGTCGGCTCCTCGACCGGCTTCTCGTTCACCTTCGCGCCGGCGGGCGGGGTGAAGGCGAACAGCGACGCCTCCTGCGGGCCGACGGTCAGCTCGGAGAACCCGACCTGCACGGCGGGCGCGTCCGTGCCGTTGGTCAGCACGGCCACGCGCAGCGGCACCCGCAGCTCCGAGTCGACCGCGACGCGCACCTCGCGCAGCACCGTCTTCTCGGTCGGCTTCGGCGTCAGCACGAGCTCGTACACGGGCCGGTTGGCGACGCGCGCCGTGCCGTCGACGGTGACGTCGCTGTGCTCCTGGATCGCCGCCACCACCTGCCGCGACACCGTCACCGGGTCGGTCGGCACGGTGCTCTGCTCGCCCAGTTCGAGCTGACGCTCCTCGAACGACCCGTGCGGCAGCTTGGTCACGGACTGGTCGGCCGAGTCCCACAGCCACGCCGTCGTGCCGTCGTCCACGAACGTGCGCTCCGTGTCGCCGCCGGGCAGCTGCACGCGCAGCTTGCCGGTGCCGTCGGTCCACATCCGCAGCGTGCTGGCGCCGTCCGAGAGCTGCGGGACGCCCGCGATGGCCGGGATGCCGAGGTCGTTGTTCACCGAGATCGTGCCGCCGAACGCGGCCGGCTCGGCGTTGAGCACCGACTCCACCAGCGCCTCGGCGGTGACGTCCGGCAGCACCGGTGCGGGCCCCGCGCCGGCGGGCATGGCGAGCACCCCCAGCCCGGTGGCCCCGGCGACCACACCGACCGCCGCCGCCACGACGGTCACCCTTCTCCGGTTCATGTCCCCTCCTCCTACCGGGCAGCCCCTTGCGACCCGACAACCCAGACACTCCTCCGAGGGCCCTGAGATGGTGCTGAGAGCCTGAGAGCGCACTGAGACTCCCGAGCCGATTGTCCTCCTCACGGGGCATGCTGTGGGGTGTGAGACCACGGGTGCTGGTTGTGGACGACGAGATCGGCGTACGACGCGCGCTGGAACGCGGCCTGTCCGCGGAGGGCATGGAGGTGGTCACCGCCGCCGACGGCCCGAACGCCCTGAGGGTCGCGCTGACCGGCGCGTTCGACGTGGTGCTGCTGGACATCATGCTGCCCGGCCTGTCCGGCTACCGGGTGTTGCAGCGGATGCGGGCCGAGGGCGTGCGCACGCCCGTGCTGATGGTGTCGGCGAAGGACGGCGAGGTCGACCAGGCCGACGGCCTCGACCTCGGCGCCGACGGCTACCTGGTGAAGCCGTTCTCGTTCGTGGTGCTGGTGGCGCAGGTCCGCGCGCTGCTGCGGCGCAACTCGTCCGACCTGGCGCGGCGCCGGCTCAAGCTCGGCGACCTGGTCGTGGACCGGGCCGTGCGCGAGGTCAGCTGGGCGGGCGAGCCGGTGTCGCTGTCGCCGCGCGAGTACGCCGTGCTCGACGTGCTGGCGAGCCGGGCGGGCTCGGTCGTCACCAAGGACGAGCTGCTGCGCACGGTGTGGGGCGACGAGCAGGCCGCGACCCGCAACGCGGTCGAGGTGTACGTCGGCTACCTGCGGCGCAAGCTCGACGCGATGGGCGCGGGGGAGGTCGTGCGGACCGTCCGCGGGCACGGCTACCTGGCGTCCACGCCGGACCTCGACGCGGCGCTGGGTTCGGCGGGGACCCGGCGGCGGTGAGAACGGCGCAGGTGAGCCCGCGCCGCTGGTGGCTGCGCCGCACGCTGCGGTTCCGGATCACCGTCGTGGCCACGGGCGTGGCCCTGCTGTGCCTGCTCGCGTTCACCCTCCTCGCCCCGAACCTCATCGGGCTGGTGCAGGTCAGCGCGGTGGACTCGGAGCTGGCGAAGGGCGGTCGCGCGCGGGTGCTCGACACCGCGGGCAACCCGTTGGACGGCGGGCCGCGACCGGACCTGACGGCGGCGGACATCCGGCGGCTCAAGGCGGGCGAACCCGTGCTGCGGATCGACGGCCCCAGCGCGCACCGGTGGATCGGACGGGTGGAGTTCGCGCCCGACGGCACGCCGCGGCTGCACGTCGCGGGCGACACGCTCGTCGGCTACCAGCGGGCCAACGTGCTGGGCACCCGGTGGCTCGCGGTGGCCGCGGTGCTGGTCGCGGGCCTGGTCGGCATCGCGACGTGGCTGGCCGTGCGGTCGTCGCTGCGGCCGGTGGAGCGGATGCGGGTGGCCGCGGCGGAGCT
>NZ_JBHTLK010000159.1:0-16576 GCF_042678885.1 Saccharothrix hoggarensis | reverse complement strand
GGCGGCCGTGTTCTGCTCGGGCGAGCCGTCCAGCGAGAACAACCGGCGCTGCGCCGACGACAGCGGCAGCGGGCGCCCGCGCGGCACGGAGGGCAACGGCGGCTCGGCCTGCTCCGGCAGCGCCTCGGCCAGCGCGGCGACCGTGCGGTGCTCGAACATGGCCCGCACCGGCAGCCCGCCGAGCCGGGACAGCGCCCGCACGGCCAGGATCGAGTCGCCGCCCAGGGCGAAGAAGTCGTCGAGCGCGCCGACCCGCGGCACGCCCAGCACGTCCGACCAGACCTCCGCGACTCTGCGCTCACCGGCCGTGCGCGGCTCGACGTACCCCTCCGCGGCCTCGCCGACGACCGGCGCCGGCAGCGCGGCCCGGTCCAGCTTCCCGTTGGGCGTCAACGGGAAGGCGTCCAGCGCGACGAACGCGGACGGCACCAGGTAGTCGGGCAGCCGCGCGGCCAGGTCCTCGCGCAGCCCGGTCACGTCGCCGACGACGTACGCGACGAGCCGCTTCGGCTCGTCCCTGGCGACGACGACGGCGTGCTCCACCCGCGGGTGGGCGCGCAGCAGCGCCTCGATCTCGCCCGGCTCGACCCGGAAGCCCCGGATCTTCACCTGGTGGTCGGCGCGGCCCACGAACTCGAGCTGGCCGTCGTCGCGGGTGCGGACGACGTCCCCGGTGCGGTACATGCGCGCGCCGGGCGGGCCGAACGGGTCGGCCACGAACCGCTGCGCGGTCAGGCCGGGCCGGCGCAGGTACCCGCGGGCCAGGCCGACGCCCGCCACGTACAGCTCGCCCTCGGCGACCGGGCGGAGCTCGTCGTCCAGCACCCGCACCTCGGTGCCGGGGATCGGCCGGCCGATGGGCGGCGTGCCGCCGGGCGCCAGCGGCTCGCTCCACGACGTGACCACGGTGGACTCGGTGGGGCCGTAGGCGTTGACCATCCGGCGTCCGGGCGCCCACTTCGCCACGAGGTCGGGCGGGCAGGCGTCGCCGCCGACGACGAGCGTGCGGAACTCCGGCAGGTCGACGTCGGGCACGGTGGCCAGCGCGACCGGCGGGATGAGCGCGTGCGTGACGCGGAAGTCGGCGATGACGGCGGCGAGCTGCTCGCCGAGCAGCGGTCCGGGCGGCGGCACCACGAGTTCCGCGCCGGCGGGCAGCGCCAGGCACAGCTCCAGCACCGAGGCGTCGAAGCTGGGCGAGGAGAACTGGAGCACGCGGTCGCCGGGGCGCACGTCGAGGTGCGCGATCTCGGCGGCGGAGAACGCGGGCAGGCCGCGGTGCGTCACCACGACGCCCTTGGGGCGGCCGGTGGAGCCGGACGTGTAGATCACGTACGCCGGGTCGTCCGGGCGGATCTCGACGTCGGGCGGGGTGGCCGGGTGGTCGGGGAGGTCGGTCGGGTCGTCGAGCACCAGCAGCGGGTCTGCGTCGGCGATCATGAACGCGATCCGGTCGGGCGGGTAGTCGGGGTCGATCGGCAGGTACGCCGCGCCGGTCTTCAGCACCGCGAGCCGCGCCACCACGTTGTCCACCGAGCGCGGCAGCGCGAGCGCCACCACCCGTTCCCGCCGCGCCCCCTTGGCGATGAGCAGGTGCGCGAGCCGGTTGGCCAGCTCGTCGAGTTCCCGGTAGCTCAGCACCCCCTCGGCCGACCGCACCGCGGGCGCGTCGGGGGTGCGTCTCGCCTGCGCGGCGATCAATTCCGGCAGAGTGCGGGCGTGCGTCATCGCGGGAGGTGCCTTTCTGGCTGAAGCGGGCGCGCATTAACCCTTGCGCGGAGTTTCAAACCTGCAATTCAGGACAGTGTCGCGACCTGCCTGCGGGCGAGCCGCCCGCCGATCTGGATCCACGCGATCCGGCCGTCGCCGGGGTCGCGCAGGAAACGCCCGGTCTGGTTGGTGTCGCCGGTGTCGGAATCACGCATGGCGAACACGAGGCCGTCGAACAACGACAGGTCCGCGAACGGCTCGCCGTCCACGGTGAGCGCCAGGCGCTCGCGGTCGGCAGCGCGCACGGCGTATTCGACGTCCCCGTTGCGGAACCGACCGGTGCAGTCCGGCGGCGGGGGGATCGGGTGGCGCAGGCCCCGCATTCCATCGTAATCCGCCACCGGCAGTCCCGCCGCGACCAATTCCGGAACCAGCTCGCGCCACAATGCGAAACCGCTGCTGCCGTTGGTCGTCAGGGCGACCGCCGTGCCGTCGGCGGGGTTGATCCGGAGGTGGCACGAGGTGCCGTCGGCGGTGCCGTCGTGGCCGACCCAGCGGACGCCGTCGCGCTGGTACAGGGCGAGGCCCAGGCCCCACCCGTCGGCCATGCCGAACGGCTCGGCGTGCGGTGCGGGCGTCCGCATCAGCTCGAGGTCGTCCGGGTCGATCAGGCGCGGCCCGCGCCCCGCGAGCATCCGGCCGAACGCGACCAGGTCGGTGGCGCTGGCGGCGAGGGCGCCCGCGGGCGCGTCCACGGGCGCGAGCGACTGGCTCACGGGCACCGCGCGGCCGGTGGCGGTGTTGACCGCGTGCCCCGAGACGACGTCGGCGTCCGCGCTCGTGGTGAAACGCGTGCGCAGGCCGAGCGGGCGCAGCAGCACCGCTTCCACCGCTTCGGACCAGGTCATCCCGGTGGCCACCTCGATCAGGTGGCCGATCATGGAGTACCCGATGTTCGAGTAGGAGAAGTTCGCGCCGGGCCGGTGCAGGGGGTGCAGTTCGCGGACCGCCTGCCGGACGTGGCGGCGCAGGGACGTCGTGCTGACGTCGTCCGGGTCCGACGGCAGGCCGCCGGTGTGGCTGAGCAGGTGGCGGAGGGTGAGGCCGTCGGCCGCGTCGGGGAGGTGCTCGGAGATGGGCGAGTCGAGCTCGAGGTCGCCGTCGGAGACGAGGGCCATGGCGACGGTCGCCGTGAAGGTCTTGGTGATGGAGCCGATGGGTACGGCGGCGTCGGGTGGCAGCCCCACTTCGTGCGTCCACGTGCGTCCGCCGTGGTGCACGGCGAGCTGCGCTCCCGGCACCAGGTGCTCACGGGTCAGCCTCGTTAATCGTGCGGCGATCCGGTCGGTGTCCATGCGTGATCCTCTGAGAATGAGCCAATGCGGCTGCGGGAACCAAGGTAGACGGTCACGGGCAGTTCGTCGCGACCGCCGAATGGAGGATCCTCGGAATGGTCATTCCCTATTTTGCGGGTCGGTAACCCGGCGTCGGAGCCAAACTTTAGTTGGATTCACTCGAACGGTGGGGTTTGGACCGTCGCGTCTCGTAAGTAGCCGCAGTACGCGAGGGTTATTCGCACTCGCGTGGCAACGCTTCAGGGTGATCCCCGACACGCTGCCGCAAGCGATCAAAAATGCGTTCGCTCTCCATTGAGACGGCGTTATGCGGCGTGCATCACGTCGCCGTAACCTTAGCCGCCAAGCATCGTTTGTGGTTACCCGCTCGTAGCCGCGGACGTCCACCGGTGGCGCCGCGCGGCACGGGCGTGATTACGCGTGCCGGGGAGTGCCACTCACGCCTCGGGTGGTGCTTCAGGAAGTACAGCACGCACGCCGGCGCCTGGCAGGCGTGCGACGAGACCCGGCCAGGTCCGGCACGCAGATTCACCACTTCGGCGGCAGGGGCGGCTCACGCGGAGGGTGTCGCCAAGCGGACGACGCGCGCCTCCGCCCCGCCGAGCGCTCTGCGTGCCGCCAGGCGCTCTGCGCGCCGCCACCACGTGGCCGCGCGGCACCGGCGCTGGAACCCGCCCGCCGCGGGGTCGTCGGCGAGGGACCACGAGTGGTGCGTGGTTCGCCGGCGAGCGGAACCCGCCTCTCGCGCGCGGTCCGCCGGCGAGCGGATGAACCCGGCGGCGCGCGGTTGGCCGGTCAGTCGCGCTGGACCTCCAGGTGCAGCGCCTCCATGCGGGCGTCCAGCTCGGCCGCGATGGCGGCCGTGTTGGTCAGCTCCTCCACGAAACCGGCGGGCACCTTGTCGTCGTACTTGTAGTACAGCTTGTGCTCCAGCGTCGCCCAGAAGTCCATCGCGATGGTCCGCAGCTGCACCTCGACCTTCACGTGCTCCACCCGGTCGGACAGGAACACCGGGATGCGCACGATCAGGTGCAGGCTGCGGTAGCCGTTGGGCTTGGGCGCGGCGATGTAGTCCTTCGTCTTGAGGATCTCCACGTCGCTCTGCCGGGCCAGCATGTCCCGCACCCGGTACACATCGGACACGAACGGGCAGACCACGCGCACGCCCGCGACGTCGTCCAGGTGCTCGGCGGCCAGCGCGAGGTCCGCGGGCAGGCCCTTGCGCCGCAGCTTGTCGAGGATCGCGTCCGGCCGCTTCACCCGCTGCGTGACGTGCTCGATGGGGTCGTGCCGGTGGACGAGGTCGAACTCCTCGCTGAGGATGCGCAACTTCGTCATCAGCTCGTCGACCGCGAACTTGTAGACCACGAGGGACCGCCGCAGCAGGTCATCCGCGACGCCGATGTCCATGGGCCCAAGATACCGGGGTCGCGCTCGGCTACGATGCCGTTCGTGGACACCCATTGGCACGTGGTTCTCCCGCCGCCGGGCGCCTGACCGGGCGCACCCGCCGACGCACGCCACCACGCCTGCTGATCACCGACCCGCCGTGACCGTCGACCGGTCGCGGTGAGCGCTGACCGCGGTGCGCCCGTTCGCGTCCTCTTCTCGTCTCGCGAACGGAGACCTCGTTGTCGACCCTTGTCCTGCACAGCCCTGCCCGTTTCACCCGCGGACCGCTGCCGATCCTGGCCGCGTGCTTCCTGTGGGGCACCACCGGCACCGCCAGTTCCCTGGCGCCCGCCGGCGCACCACCCCTGGCCGTCGGCGCGGCGGGCCTCGTGCTCGGTGGCGGTCTGCTCTTCGCCACCGCGCGGGGCACGCGTGCCGTGCTGCGGACCGCCGACCGGCGGTTGCTCCTGCTCGGCGCGCTGACCGTGGCCGGGTACGTGCTCGCGTTCTACCCGGCGGTCGCGCGGACCGGTGTGGCGGTGGCCACCACCGTGGCGCTGGCCACCGCGCCGATCGTGCTCGGCCTCCGGTCGCGGCCCCTGCTCACGTCGACCGCGGTGGTCGGCTGCGCGGTGCTCGTGCTCGGCGGCGGTGACGCCCACGTCGACCTCGTCGGGGTGGCGCTGGCGTTGATCGCCGGCCTGTCGTACGCGGCGTACTCGGTGATCTGCGCCCACCTGATCGCGCTCGGGCACCCGTCCCGGGCGGTGGTGGGCACGGTGTTCGGCGGCGCGTCGGCGCTGACCCTGCCCGTGCTGCTGCTCGTCGGTGTCGGCTGGGTGGCCGCCCCGGCGGGCCTCGCCGTGACCGCGCACCTGGCCGTGCTGACGACGTTCGTGGCGTACCTGCTGTTCGGCCACGGGCTGCGGCACACGTCCGCCGCGGCCGCGACCACGCTGACGCTCGCCGAACCCGCCGTGGCGGCCGTGCTGGGCGTGGTCGTGCTGGACGAACGCCTGCCGCTCGTGTCGTGGTGCGGGATGGGCGTGCTCGCGCTCGCCCTCGCGGCGCTCGCCCGGAAGTGAGGCGGTCGGCCGGCGTCCCGAACCTCGGGGCGTCGGCCGACCCCGTTCCGCTAGTCGGTGCGGGCCGCGCCGCCGCCGAGGCCGAAGAGGATGCGCTGGATGACTTCCGGGTCGACGTCGGGCTCGTCGCCGAGCTGCTCGGCGGCGGGGGAGCGACGCGGTTCGCGGCGGGGCAGGGGGACGGACGAGGCGTTCATGCCGGACGGCAGGGCCAGCTCGCACCACGCGAGGCGGCCGCCAGCGGTGAGGTCGACCAGGCCCGCGCGCGAGCCGGCCAGCTCGGGCGGCAGGGCGACGCGGTTGCCCTCGACCTCGACGACGAGGTAGGCGCCGGTGAGGCGCAGGCGCACGAGGAGGAAGCCGGGCGCGCGCCGGTCGGCCACGTCGACCGCGGCGCCGACCAGCCGGCGAACGGTCTGCGCGGCCTCGTCCTGCATCGCCCGCAGCCGCCACTCGCCCAGCGAGAAGCGCACGAACATGTCCGCGACGTTCACCGCCGTGGGCAGCGCGACGAGTCGAAGGTCGTCGACCTGTTCGGTCTGGGCGTTCACACCGATCCTCCTCGCCTGCGTCCGGCGCGTGTTGCGCCAGATGGTGCCATGAGTGCGTCCGATGTCACCCACGTGGTCTACCGACCGTGAGCGGACTGTGTCCGCATCGAGCTCTAAAGCTTCAGTGTTCACCAAAGGACAGCTCTGGTTTCACTACCTGCTACGGCTGGGCCGGGCTCGTGGTTCACCTCGGGTCACGGCGACGCCCCGGAAAGTACCGAAATGCGGGGTCGAATGGAATGAGGCTCGCGTTAGCCCGGTCGTGTGACTTGACCAACCGAGCGTAGGCGGGGGTCGCAGGCCTCGGAGCAGCTCGAACGGGTCCTGCGAGCCCTGGACGGCGCGAAGGGCCCGCCGGCGCTCGGCGGACCCTTCGGGAAGTTCCGGTGTGGCTCAGGCCTGCTTCACGGCCTCGATCTCCAGCAGGATGGTGATCTTGTCGCCGACGGCCGCGCCGGCCGGGCCGCCGGTCACGCCGAACTCGCGGCGGCTGATCTCGGTGGAGGCGGAGAAGCCCGCGACCTTCGCGCCCTCGAAGCCGTCGCCGAAGCCGTTGACCTCGAGCTCCAGGGACACCGTCTTGGTGATGCCGCGCAGGGTCAGCTCGCCGTCGACGAGGAAGCCGTCGCCGTGGGCGCGCACGCCGGTGGAGGTGAAGGTCAGCTCGGGGTGCTTCTCGACGTCGAGGAAGTCCTCGCCCTTGACGTGTGCGTCACGCTGGGCGTTGCGGGTGTCGATCGACGTGGTGTCGATCTTGGCGTTGACCGTCGACTCCAGCGGGTTCTCGGCCGTCACGATGGTGCCCTCGAACGTGCCGAAGTGGCCGCGGACCTTGGACACGCCCAGGTGGCGGACCACGAAGGAAACGTCGGAGTGCACCGGGTCGATCGCCCACGTGCCCGTGAGGTAGCCGGGGATCTGCACAGTCTGCGTGGTCATGATGGTCCTTCTCGGTTGGTCTGGTTGAACTCTCAACTGAACATAGCGCATTCTGGTTGAGGGTTCAACAACGCACGTATGATGGGTGCCATGAGCGACGTGCGGTGGTTGAGCGCCGAAGAGCAGCAGGTGTGGCGTGCCTTCATGACCGCCGTGACCAAGTTCACCGGACACCTGGACCGGCAGTTGCAGCGCGACTCCGGCATGCCGATGGCGTACTACGAAATCCTGGTGGCGCTGTCGGAGGCGCCGGAGCGCGCGCTGCGGATGAGCGAGCTGGCGACGGTGTGCCACTCGTCGCGGTCCCGGCTCTCGCACGCGGTGGCCCGGCTGGAGAAGGAGGGCTGGGTCGAGCGGCGGGCGTGCCCGTCGGACCGGCGCGGTTCGATCGCGGCGCTCACCGACACCGGGTTCGAGGTGCTGGAGCGGGCGGCGGCGGGGCACGTGACGGCGGTGCGGGAGCACTTGTTCGACGTGCTGACGCCGGAGCAGCTGCGGTCGTTGGCGGAGATCAGCCGGGCGGTGGACGCGGGGTTGACGGTGGAGTGCGCCCAGGTGGCGCGGGAGGACTTCGCCGACTTCTAGGCGGATGGGCGACAGGGGCGCGGCAGGGCACGGCGGCGGTCGCGGCACGGCGGCGGTCGCCGGCAAGGGTCGCGGAGGTCGCGGCGGGGTCGCGGCAAGGGTTGCGGCGGGGTCGCTCGTTCGGGGTAGCGGCGGTCCGATGTGGACGCATCCGGCGCAACAGCCGTGGGCCGAGCGGAGCAGGCCTGCGACGATGTCTCACCATTGTCATACCGGCCCGTTAGCATCCGCGCCGTGGGAGCGAAGCTGGGGACGTTCGCGCGCCGGGTCGCCGGCGCCGGCCGACGGGAGTCGGCCAGTGCGAGCGCGGCCGCGTTGGGGCTGCTGCTGCTCGTCGGCGCGGCGCTGGGTGACGGCATCTCGCGGACCGCGGTCGAGGTCTCGGACGGCCTCACGTGGCTCAACGACGACCAGCGCGGCGAGGTCGTCCAGGTCAACCCGAGCTCCGGCACCCCGCAGACGCGGTTGCAGGTGAGCGGCGCGGACGCGCAGCTGGAGATCGCGCAGTCCGACGACGCCCTGATCGTTCTCGACCGGCGCACGGGCCAGATCACCGTGATCGACCTGGCCACCCTGCTGTCGTCCGGTCGCAGGCAGGCGCCTCCCGGTCCGTCGGCGAAGGTGCTGATCGCGGATCACCGGGTGTACGTGGTCGACCGCGCGGCGGGCACGGTGCACAACGCGGACCCGGTCACGTTGGCCGACATCGGCTCGCCGTGGTCGGCGGGTCAGCCGCTGGCGGACGTCGTGGCCGACGACGGCGGCGTGCTGTGGGCGGTGGACCACGGCGGCAACCTGCACGCGCTGGAGTGGTCCGAGGCCGAGCAGGGTTTCCTGGAGCGGTCGAACCGGCCGGTGCCGGGCGCCGGGCCGCGGACCGCGCTGGTGCCGCACGAGCGCGGGGTGACGCTGCTCGGGCTGGAGGGCGGCGTGGTGGTCCGCGACGGCACGGGCCGCGACCTGACCGCGAGCACGGCGACGTTCCCCGGCGAGGTGCTGGCCGCGCAGACGAGCCCGACGGGCCTGGTGCCCGCGTCGGTGCCGGACGCGTCGGCGGTCGTGCTGGTGAGCGGTGACGAGGTCGTGCGCGTGGACATGACCCGGTTCGACTGCCCGCGACCGGGGCGCCCGGCGGTGTTCCGCGACCGGGTCTACGTGCCGTGCAAGGGTTCGGGCAAGGTCGTGGTGCTGGACCGGTCCGGCGAGCGCGGCGCGGAGGACGTGCCCACGGGCGGGTCCGGCGACCCGGCGCTGGTGTTCGACGACGGGCGGTTGTTCATCAACACGCCGGGCGCGGACCAGGGCGTGATCGTGGACGCGGACGGGGAGACCCGCGGGGTCGTGATCCGCAGCCCCGACCTGCCGGTGCTGGACCCGGAGCGGTCGCCGATGCCGAGCGTGCCGAGCCCGCCGCCGCCGCGCCCCGACCCGCCGACGCGGGACAACCAGCGCGGTGGTCCGAACGCGCAGACCGGCGGCGGCGAGCCCACGACGACGACAGCCGTTCCCGCGCCCGTGACGACGCCGCCGAGCGCCGCGTCGGGTGCGGTGCCGGCGCGCCCGGCGGGTGTGACGGTGTCGCAGCGCAGCAACAACGGCTCGTCGGTGGTGGTGTCGGTCGGCTGGACGGCGGTGCCGGACGGCGGCGAGCCGATCTCCGGCTACCAGGTGACGGGCACGGGCGCGTTCTCCGGCGGTTCGCAGGAGACGCGGGTGACGGGCACGTCGGCGGACCTGGTGCTGCCGTGCGCGGGGACGACGTTCTGCGCGAGCGGCAAGGTCGACGTGGCCGTGGCGGCGTACAACCGGTTCGGGCTCGGCGAGGCGGGCACGGCGTCGTGGACGGTCCGGCCGGCCGCGCCGGCGCCCACCACGACCGCGGCGCCCGCGCCGACGACGACGCAAGCCCCGATCCCGACGACGACCACGACCCCGCCGCCCCCGCCGCCGCCGACCACGACGACACCGCCTCCACCACCGCCGTTGCCGACCGGGGGCGTCCGGGTGATCGACGTCGTCGGCGCGGGGTCGCACCTCTACGAGAAGCGGGTCACGACCGCGCCGCCCGCGGACTGGGCCGCGCACACCGGGTCGTGCGAGGTCGTGAACGTCGACTACTCGTACGCGGCGCCGATCCCGTGCTCCGGCGGCACGGTCGTGATCCCGGTCGAGCCGGGCCCGAACTCGCTGGTGGTGCGCGCGTACGCCGCGTCGGGGTCGGGCTCGGTGGATTCGCAGGTGCGCAGCGTGCCCGTGCGGGAGCCCATCGACGACTGCGGCACCAGGCTCTGCCAGCCGAAGAGCGCGCCGGCGTCGGCGGAGGACAGCCGGCTGGTCGGCGGCGGAGTGGGGCTGCTGGCGACGGCGCTGCTGCTGGCGCTGCGGAACCGGCGCGACCCGCGTGACCGCGACGGCGCGACGGCGGAGTGAGGCCCGCACCGCTGCGGCCGTGACGTCGGACGTCCCCCCGATCCACCGATCGCCGGTGATCGGTGACGTTCGGCGCGGTCGCGGCGATGTGGGTGGGTGACGGCATCGGCGGCACGAGGGGCGACAGTGACTACTACGGCGGTTCCGGCGATCGGCGAGGACGAGATCGCGGCGTTCCGGGCCCTGCACGCGCGGCTCGGCGACGCGGTCGAGTCCGCCGTCCGGGGCAAGCGGGACGTGGTGGACCTCGTGCTGGTCTCGCTGTTCGCGGGCGGGCACGTGCTGCTGGAGGACGTGCCGGGCACGGGCAAGACGACGCTCGCGCGGGCCGTCGCGGGCGCGTTGGGCGGTGTGTCGCGGCGGGTGCAGTTCACGCCGGACCTGCTGCCCTCGGACGTCACCGGCACGTCGGTGTACGACCCGCAGACCGGTGAGGTGCGGTTCCGGGCGGGGCCGGTGTTCGCGAACGTCGTGCTGGCCGACGAGATCAACCGGGCCGCCGCGAAGACCCAGTCGGCGCTGCTGGAGGTGATGGAGGAGCGGACGGTCACGGTCGACGGCGTGGCGCACGCGGTGCCGTCGCCGTTCCTCGTGGTCGCCACGCAGAACCCGATCGACCTCGACGGCACGTACCGGCTGCCGGAGGCGCAGCTCGACCGGTTCATGCTGCGCACGTCCATCGGCTACCCGTCGGTGGAGCACGAGATCGACGTGCTGCGGCCGGGCAGCGGCGCGGGCCAGGTGGGCGCGGTGCCGACGGTGAGCAACCCGCACGTGGTGGCCGAGCACGGCCGGCGGCTGGCGACGCTGCACGTGGCGGACCCGTTGTTGCGGTACATCAGCGACATCGGCACGGCGTCCCGCGAGGACAGCCGGTTGCGGCTGGGCGCGAGCACGCGCGGGCTGCGGGCGTTGGTGCGGTGCGTGCAGGTGTACGCCGCCGCGCAGGGCAGGCACTTCGTCGTGCCGGGTGACGTGCAGGCGTTGGCGGCGCCGGTGCTGGCGCACCGGTTGGTGCTGACCCGCGAGGCGCAGCTGGCGGGCACCACGACCGAGGAGGTGCTGGCCGACGTCCTCGCGGGCGTGGCGGTGCCGAAACCGGTCGCGCGATGACCCGGGTGCGGCTGACCGCGCGGGGAGCCGGCGCGGTGCTGCTCGGCGTGCCGCTGGTGGCGGTCGGGCTGTGGTGGCGTTATCCCGGCGTGGTCGGGCTGGGCGCGGCGCTCGTCGTGCTCGTCGCCGCGGGCGTGGTGTCGGTGCTGTCGCGGGCGCAGGTGGCGCCGAAGCGGACCGTGCGGCCGCGGACCGTGCAGCGGTTGGGCGGGTGCAGCGGGGTGGTCGAGCTGACCGGCACCAGCCGGCGGTTCCCGGTGCTGTTCGACGCGACGGACCAGGTGGCCGGGACGGTGGTGCCGGTGGACATCCCGCTGCTCGCGCCGGGGCAGCGGGTCAAGGTGGAGTACGCGATCCCGACGCACACGCGCGGCCTGCTCCGGATCGGGCCGCTGACGGTGGACCGGCGTGGCCTCGCGGCTCTCGCGCGGGCACGCACGGTCGTCGGCGAGGTGGTGGAGGTGCGCGTGGTGCCGCGGGTGCTGCCCGTGCGCGGCCTGCCCGGCGGGGTGCGGCGCGGGCACGTCGGCGCGGACGAGCGGGTCGAGCGCGGTGGCACGGACCTGGTGGGTTTGCGGGAGTACGTGCCCGGCGACGACCTGCGGCGGCTGCACTGGGCGACGTCGGCGCGCACCGGCACGTTGATGGTCCGGGAGGACGCCGACCCGGCGCGCCCGCACCTGGCGGTGGTGCTGGACGACCACGCCGACGGCTACGCCGACGCCGGCGACTTCGAGGACGCGGTGGAGGTGGCCGCGTCGCTGGTGACGGTGGCGGTCGCCGAGGGGCACCCGGTGCGGCTGGTGTCGTCGTCGGGCGCGGTGGACGTGGAGCTGCCGGCGGGCGCGGTGGACGCGGACGCGTCGGTCGTGCTCGCGGTGCTGGCGGACCTGAAGGCCGCCGGCGAGCGCGTCGCGGCCCGTCCGCTGCCGATTCGCGACCTCGACGTGGTGGCGGTGGTGTGCGGGTCGGCGGTGGACCTGTCCGCCCTGCTGGTGGAGGCGGGGCGGGCGTCGGTGGGCGTGGTGCTGGTGGTCGATCCCGTGCCGGAGCGCCCGGTGTCGGCGGTCGGCTCGGTGCTCGTGCTGCGCGCGGCGAAGGCGGAAGCGCTGCTGGACGCGTGGAACACGGCGGTGTCGCGGTGACCGTGCGGCTGTCGTGGTCGGCGTTGCTGCTGGTGGTGGCGGCGTCGCACCTGGGCGCGGGGTGGCAGGGTCACGTGCCGTCGCTGGTGTTCGCGGGAGCGGCGCTGGCGGCGTTCCTGTGCCTGCCGCTGCTGCGGTGGCGGCGCGTGCCGTCCGGGCCCGCCGTGCTGTCGCTGGTGGGGTTGGCGCTGGCCGGCGGCTACTGGGTCGCGCGGGGCTCGGCGATCGGCTCGACCGACCCGGTCCCCGTGCTGCTGGACCTCGTGCCGCGGCTGCTGACGGCCGCCCGTCCCGCGCCCGCGACCCCGGAACTGCTGGTGCCGGGCGCGTTGCTGGTGTTCGGGGTGTCGCTGGTCGTGGTGCTGGTGGCCGAGCGCCGCGGCCGGTCGCTGCTTGCTCCCGTCGTCGGGGCGGCGGTGCTGTACACGTGCACGGCGCTGCTCACGGCCGGTCGCGCGGACCGCAACGGGTTGGTCGCGGTGGGGTTGGTCGCGCTGGTCGCCGTGGGCTGGCTGGTGGTGGACCGGTGGGAGGTGGGCGGCCGAGTCCTGCTCGGGCTGCCCGCCGTGCCGGTGGCCGTGGTGGCGCTGCTCGCCGTCGTGGTGCCGTCCGGAGCCGCGTTCGAACCGCGTGAGCTGGTGGAGCCGCCGGTCGCCGACCTCGGCGTGGCGAACCCGTTGCCGCAGTTGGCGTCGTGGGCGAACCTCGGTGACGCGGAGCTGTTCCGGGTGCGCGGGCCGGAACGGGCGGTGCGGCTGGTGGCGTTGTCCGACTACTCGGGCGCGGCGTGGCGGGCGGCGTCGCTGTACGGGCCGATCGGCGCCGTGGCCGCGCCGGACCTGCCGCCCGGCGCGCGGGTCGAGGTGGCCGAGGTGGAGATCACCATCGCCGGTCTGCGCGGCAGTTGGCTGCCCGCGGTGGGGCGGCCGACCGCCGTCACCCTGGACGGCGCGGTGGTCGACCCGGACTCGGGGTCGTTGGTGCTGCTGAACGAGGTCGCGCCCGGCCTGCGGTACCGGGTGCGGGGGGTGCTCGACGTGCCCGACGACGCGGACCTGCTCGACGCCGCCGTGCCGGGCGGGGAGCGGACGCGGCGGTACCTGGCGTTGCCCGGCCTGCCGTACTCGCTGGCGGAGTACGCGCGGCAGGTCGTGCGGAGCGCGCGGACGCCGTACGAGCGGGCGGTGGCGATCGAGCAGGTGGTGAAGCAGGGGCGGACGCCCGACGCCAAGGCCCCGGTCGGGTCGTCGTACGCGCGGTTGGAGCGGTTCCTGTTCGGCGCGCCCGGTGAGCCGGGGGCGCAGGCGGGCACCGCCGAGCAGTTCGCGTCGGCGTTCGCCGTGCTGGGCCGGGCGGTGGGGTTGCCGACGCGGGTCGTGGTCGGGTTCCAGCCGGTGGCCGGTGAGGAACGGGTCGTGCGGGCCGCCGACGCGACCGCGTGGCCCGAGGTGTACTTCGCGGGTTGGGGCTGGGTGCCGTTCGACCCGGTGGCGGGCGTGTCGTCGGGCGGCACGAGCGCGGCGCAGAAGCGTGAGGTGCTGGACCGGTTGGCGTCCATCACCGCCGGCCCGACCAGCACCCCGACGTCCGCGCCGCCGATCGTGACGCCGTCGAGCCCGGTCGCGGACGCCGCGGAGGCCCCGGCCGGGTCGCGGCGGTGGATCGGCTACGCGGTGCTGTCCGCCGTGCCGCTGGTGCTGCTGCTGGTGCTCGGGCTGGCCCGGTACGCGCGGCGGCGACGTCTGCGGGCCGCCGGTGCGACCGGCGCGTGGGCGTACGTGCTCGACGGCCTGCTCCTGGCGGGCCAGTCCCCGCCACCCCACCGCACCGCGCCCGACGTCGCCGCCGACCTGCCGGGGGAGGTGGCGGGGCACGCCTTGGAGTTGGCGCGGCTGGCGGAGTACGCGGCCTTCGCGCCGACCGGGCCGACCGGGCCGACCGCGCCGACCGGGCTGGCCGCACCGGCCGGGCTGGCCGCACCGGCCGGACCAACCGCACCGACCCGACCGACCGCATCGGCGTATGGGCCGGGTAGTCGGCTTGGGGATGGCGGTCCGGCGGGTGGGTCGGCGATGGCGGACCCGGCGGGTGGGCTCGGAGTGGTGAGCCCCGCCGGTGCCAGTGGTACCTCGGACGGCATCCGTGGCGTCGGCGCGGTCGGTGTTGTCGATGCGGCGGGTGGTGGGGCCGGCGGCGGTCCGGCTGGCGGGGAGCGGGCTTGGTGGTTGGCTCGCCGGGTTCGGGGTGGGGTGCGGCGGGGCGTTCCCTGGTACCGCAGGGTGTTCTGGGCGGTTGACCCTCGGCCGTTGCGGCGGCGTTAGCCGTTGCGCACGGCGCACGTGCGGGCTGACGCGCCGCGTTGCGCGGTCGGGTCGGACAGGCCGATGGCCAGCACCTGGAAGCAGTACTGCGCCGCCGACGGCTCCAAGCCCTCCAGCACGTGGGACGTCGCGCCCGCCGTCACCGTCACCAGGGCCTTGGCGTCCGCACCCGTCACGTCGACGATCACGAACTGGGCGTTGCCCTCGCTCGGGTCCGTCCAGAACAGCTCGATGCGGTCGCCGTCGTCCTCCAACCGCTTCAGCACCGGCGTGAACCTCGGGTCACCGCCTTCCGGCATGCCCGCCGCGGACGTGGCTGTGGTGGTGCCCGCCGACGACGCGGCCGACGACACCCCGGACGACACAGCGGTTGTCGACGTCGGCGCGGCCACCTCGGCCGACCGGCCCGGCAGGCTCAACGCCACACCGACGGCCACACCGATCGCCACCGCGCCCACCGCCGCCGGCGTCCACGAACGGCGTCGCCGGCGCGGCGGCGGCTCGGGCAGCTCGACGATCGGCGGCGCGGGCGGTGGGACGACCGGGCGGGGCGTGGTGTGGTGGCGGACGGTCAGGTCCGCCAGGTCCTCGGTCCACGTCCGCACCGGCTCGGGTTCCAGCTCCGGCGCGTCGGCCTGCGGTTCCGGCGCGTGCTCCGCAGGCCGGGGACCGAAGTCCGGCAACGACGTCGGACCCTCCGGGTACTGGTCGGGCGCCTCGCGCGGCACGGCGGCCGTGTGAGGCGGGTCCACAGTGGACAGGCCGGTCGACAGCGCGGCCAGCGCCGCCCGCAGCGCCGCGGCGTCCGGGAACCGCTCCTCCCGCGCCTTCCGCAGGCACCGCAGGATGATCGCGATCAGCTCGGCCGGCACGTCCCGCCGCAGCAACGACCTCGGCGGAGCCGACCGCACCCGACCGAGGTAGCCGAGCACGGTGTCCTCGCCCGGCACGTCCGACGCGAACGGCGGCCGCCCGTCCAGCAGCGTGAACAACGTCGAGCCCAGCGACCACAGGTCGTCCTGCGCCGCGGGCGCCTGCCCGTCCACCATCTGCGGCGCGGCGTGCCGGTAGCTCACCAGCTGCAACGACGCCGTGTGCGCCGCGTCCGCGCCCCGCGCGATGCCGAAGTCCGCCAGCACGTACGACGTGGGCAGCACCAGGATGTTCTGCGGCTTGACGTCCCGGTGCAGGATGCCCTGCCCGTGCGCGAACGCCAGCGCGTCCGCCACCGCGATCCCGGCCGCGACGACCTCGGCCACGGGCAGCGGCCCGTGCTGCTGGAGCCGGTCGTGCAACGACCCGAGGTCGTAGTACTCCATGACGATGCACGGGCGGTCGGCGATGACGCCGGTGTCCAGCACGGTGACGATGTGCGGGTGCTGGCGGCCGAGCCGGACGGTGATCTTTAACTCGCGCCGGAACCGGTTGACGGTGTCCGGGTCGGTCACGTCCAGCACCTTCACCGCGACGTCGCGGCCCAGGCCGTCCTGCGTGGCCCGGTACACGGTCCCCTCACCGCCGTGCGCGACGAGCCGGAAGTCGCTGTAACCCGGCAGGGTGACCGCGGTCGACCCCGGCAGCGGCGGGACCGCGGGCGCCGCACCCTCGACGGGCGGCGGCGGCGCCCAGGCCAGCAGGTCGTCGGCGTCGTCGGAGGGGTGCACGGCGCGAATCGTATCCGCCGCTCCCGCCGTGGAGGCCCCGCTCGCCGAACGGTGATCCGGCCGGTGATCGGCGCGACACGCACGCCGACCGGCCCACCCGCTGCCACGCCGCCCGCCTGGTCGCGGCTAGCTTGTGCGCGGGCGGGTGGTGCCGACGTGCGGTTCCGTGCGTGCGGCCGGCAGTGCGGTCGGGCCTGCGTCGTGCCGCGCGGTCGGGACGTGCGCCGGGACGTGCGGCCGGGACGTGCGGCGCTGGACGCGAGGCCGGTTGTGCGCCGGGACGTGC
>NZ_JBHTLK010000158.1:0-16636 GCF_042678885.1 Saccharothrix hoggarensis | reverse complement strand
GGTGTCGCGCAGGCCGAGCGCGGCGAGCGTCGCCTGCGCCACGTCACCGTCCGCGCCGATGGCCGCGAGCTCCACCAGCCACGCGCCGTCCGGCAGGTCGCCGAGCAGCGTGCGCGCGGTTTCCGCGGCGAGCCGGGTCTTCCCCGAGCCGCCCGGCCCGATGACGGTGGTGAGCCGGTGTTCGGCGATGATGCCGCGCAGCGCGGCGACGTCGCCGTCCTTGCCGACGAAGCTGGTCAGCTCGGCCCGCAGGTTGGTCTTCCGGTTCTCCTCACGCCGTCCCACCTCGCCCCGCAGCAGCGCGACGTGCAACGCGGACAGCTCCGGTGACGGGTCGACGCCCAGCGCGTCGGCCAGGGCCTCGCGGGTGCGCTGGTAGACGAGCAGCGCCTCGTTGCCGCGACCGGCCGCGATCAGGGCGCGCATCAGCGCGGCGACGAGCCGTTCCCGCAGGGGGTGGGCGGCGACCGCGTCGGTCAGCTCCGTGACCAGCGCCGCGCCGTGCCCCGAGTCGATCTCCGCGTCGAACCGGTCCTCCAGGGCGGTCAGGCGCAGCCCGTCGAGCCTGGTCACGGCCGCGTCGAACGCCTCGCTGTCCTGGAGGCCGACGTCCTGCATGGCCGTGCCGCGCCACAGCGCGAGGGCGTCGCGCAGCACGCGTGGCGGATCGTCGTGGTCGCGCGCCCGGCCGACGAGCCGTTCGAACCGCACCGCGTCCACCGCGTCCGGTTCCACGGCCAGCCGGTAGCCGTTCGGCCGCCCCTCGACGGACCCCTCCGGCAGCACCTTCCGCAGCCGGGACACCAGGCGTTGCAAGGCGTTCGCCGCGTCGGCGGGCGGCTGCTCGCCCCAGATCCAGTCGACGAGCGCCGCCTTCGGGACCACGTGACCCGGTTCGAGCGCGAGGGCGACCACCAACCCCCGCAACCGCGCGCCCGGCACGTCGACGAGGACGCCGTCGTCCGTGCGAACCTCGAACGGTCCCAGCATCCCGATCTGCACCCGGCGATTCTGTCACGGCCGGCGGTCCGCGCCCCTCACACCGGCCGCCGCGGCGGTGTTCGCCCTTTTGTGGGGAAGTTCCTCCACTGCCTGTCGCAGCGTCGAATGAATTCGATGTCTTGATTGGGATTCAGCGCCGGACGGGTCATTGATTCGACTCGATCTTTCCGTAACCTTCGTGATGGTGTCGCCGGACGTCAGGCGCACCGAAACAATCGGAACCCACCCGGCGTCCGAAGTGGACAGAAGTGCGCCCGTGGCTCGGGCGCGCGCCCACCACGACCCGCATCGCCCGACAGCGCGCATTTCGTCAGCGGAGAGGAACACCGTGGCCGGAAAGTCGCACCTGTTCCGCGCTTTGACGGCCCTCGTGGCACTCGGGGCGCTCACCGGGTCCGTGATCACGGTGGCGCAGGCGCGGCGCACGCGCACCCTCCGCGTCCACGACGTTCGGCTACATCGCCACCGGCGCCCCGTCGACACCGAGCCCCACCTGCACCAGCCGTGACGGGAACGGCCCCGTCACCCGCCACCCCGCCCCCCTCGGAAGGACGCAGATGCACGTCACCCGTCACCGGAGCCGGTTGGCCGCCGCCCTCGGCGTCGTCACCGCCTCGGCCGCCGTCGTCGCCCTCGCCACGGTCCCCGCCCAAGCCGCGGCGGCGTGCCGCGTGACCTACCAGGTCGGCAGCCAGTGGTCGGGCGGCTTCACGGCGAACGTGAACGTCACCAACCTCGGCGACCCGGTCCCGAGCTGGCGGTTGACGTGGTCGTTCACGGCCGGTCAGGCGGTCTCGCAGCTCTGGGGCGGCAAGGTCGCGCAGTCCGGCGCCCAGGTCGCGGTCGACAACGCGAGCTGGAACGGCGCGCTGGGCACCGGGGCGAGCACCGGGTTCGGGTTCAACGGCTCGTGGAACAACGCGTCGAACCCCGTGCCGACCGACTTCGCGCTCAACGGCACCCGCTGCAACGGCACCACGACGACAACCACCACGACCACCACCACGACGACTACCACCACGACGTCCACCCCGCCGTCGGACGTCCTGGCACAAGCGCACACCGTGGGACGCGTCAAGGCCGACGGCACGTCCGCGCAGTACACCTGGCCGGGCGTCCACTTCGAGGCCCGGTTCCGCGGCACCGGCGTCGGGATCGTGCTCAACGACGCCCACAACGACTACGACGTCCAGGTCGACGGCGCAACCGTGGCCACGCTCGTCACCCCCGGCCGCGTCACCCACCAGGTCCGCGGTCTGACCGACGCCGTGCACACCGTGCGGCTGGTCAAGCGCACCGAGAGCCCGTGGGCCGCGGGCGAGTTCGGCGGGTTCGTGGCCGCGCCGGGCGGCGAGATCCTCGCCAAGCCCGCCGCCCGCGGCCGGCAGATCGAGTTCATCGGTGACTCCCTGACCGCCGGCTACGGCAACACCTCCACCACGCGTGACTGCTCGGCCAACGGCGGCGTCAACCGCAACACCAACACCGACCTGAGCTTCGGCGCCCTGACCGCTCGCGGCCTGAACGCGGACTACCAGGTCAACGCCCACTCCGGGCGCGGCATGGTCCGCAACTACAACGGCGGCGAGCCCGGCACCGACTTCCGCACCTACTACGACCGTGCGTTGCAGCACGTGCCCGGCGACGTGTGGCGCAACCCCGGCACGTGGCGACCGCAGCTGATCGTGGTCGGCCTCGGCACCAACGACTTCTCCACCGCGATCAACCCCGGCGAGCCGTGGACCCAGGAGAGCCTGGTCGCCGCCTACAAGACCGCCTACCAGGGCTTCATCGACAAGCTCCGCGCGCGGTACGGCGCCGGCGCGGTCATCGTGGTCAGCGCCACGAACCTGTTCGCGCAGACCGCCGAGCAGGTCGTCCGCGACCGCAACGCGAGGGGCGACGACCGGGTCCGCTTCTGGAACAACGACGACCCGAGGCTGGACCGGCTCGGCTGCGACTGGCACTTCTCGCTGAACGACCACCGGCTCCTCTCCGGGCTGCTCACCGACTACATCGCCACCCTGCCGCTCGACTGGTGACCACCGCGGGCCACCACGCCGTACCACCTTCCGCGTCGGGCGTGCACCCCACCCGGCGGGCGCACGTCCGACCAGGTCAGGCACCCTTGATGTCGTCCCTGTTGTGTCCGCGCGGGGGTCCACACCCACAACCGAGGATCGACACGTGACGCTTCCCTACGAGCCCGACGACGACCAGGCCGCCGACCGCTACATCAACGCCGCGCTGCGCAGCCGTGACGCCGAGGCGTGGCGGCTCCTGGCCTCCGACGCCTACGTCGAGCAAACCGACCGCGTGCTGCGGGCGATGCTCGACCGGATCGCGGTGGCCCGCACGCACCGCACGGCCGAACGCGCCACCGCCCGTTCGCGGGCGCTCGACGGGGAGATCAGCCAGGCCGAGTACCAGCGGGACGCCGCCGAGGACGCCAACCGGGCCACGAAGACCGCCCACTTCGAGACGTTGGTGCGCGAGCACCACCGCCTGATCGCGCCCGCCGCGCGCCGCCTGCGCGGCGACGACGTCCGCGACGAGCTGATGGACCTGGTCCTCGCCCTGGGGACGGCGATCGACGCCCACCGCGCCGCCGTGCTCGTCGAGGGGTACGAGCCGACGCCGACCGACCAGGCGCTGTGGGCGCGGCTGGCCGCGCTCGACGTCCCCGGCACGCCGGACGGCGAGGGCCGCACGTCGGTGGAGGAGCTGGTGAAGCGCCACTCGTCGCGCCAGGACGACCTCGGGCGGGTGCTGGCGGGGATCATCCTGGACGCCGCAGGCGGCGCGCCGTCGATCCCGCGGGCCGCCCTGCTGACCGCGTGGAAGAAGGCGATCGCGCCGACCCTCGCCGTCGAGGAGAAGAGCGAGTTCGCGGCCAAGGGCAAGGGCTCGCTGGCGACCGAGAAGCTCCGCAAGACCCTGGGCCACCTGGAGCGCAAGGGCTTGGTCAAGCGCACCGACTCGCCGGACGGCCAACGGCTCGACCTCCTCGACCGGCGCGGTCTGGAGGAGCTGGCCGAGAGCTGACGCCGGTGTCAGCCGCGGTGGCCCGTGGCTGACGGGGTTCGCCGGGGGACGCCCGAGCGGGCGTAGGTGGACGGTGGGGTGCCCAGCATGCGGCGGAAGTGGCGGGTCAGGTGGGACTGGTCGTAGAAGCCGACGGCCGGGGCCACCTGGGACGGTGGGACGCCGTCGAGGAGGAGTCGGCGGGCCAGGTCGATGCGGCGGCCGGTGAGGTAGCGGTGCGGCGGCAGGCCGAACTCGCGGGTGAACGCGCGGACCAGGCGTTCGGGGCGGGCGGCCAGGCGGGTGGCGGCGTCGGCCAGCGTCAGGCCGTCCGTCACGTGGGCGTCGAGCAGGTCGCGCAGCGCCCGGGCCAAGCCCGGCTCGGCGTCCGGCGCCGACGGGGCGCGGCGGGTGAGGTGGGTGCGCACCCGGTCGCGGATGAGGGCCAGCCGGGACTCGGCCTCCCACTCGTCGCCGCCGTGCAGCGCGCCGTGCAGCTGGTGCACGCGCAGCCGGAGCGCCGGGTCGGCGAACGCCGGGTGGTCGACCGCCGCGCCGATCAGGTCCGCGCCCAGCACCGAGGTGTCGAGGTACAGGACGCGCTTGCGGAAGCCCTCGGCGGTCGCGTTGCGGCCGTCGTGCGGGACGTGCGGCGGCAGCAACGTCACCGACGCGGGCGGGGCGCCGTGCTCGCGGTGGTCCAGGCCGTAGGTCACCGTGCCGGCGTCGACCAGCAGCAGCGTCCACGCGTCGTGCGTGTGCGCCGGGTAGGCGTGGTCGGTGAAGCGCGCGTGCAGCACCTCCACGATGCCCGGCACGGCGGGCCGCCACGCGGAGATGTCGGAGCCCACGTCAAGAACGTACAAGACGAGCGGGGCGCGGTTCGGCGACCTTGTCCGCGTGGAACGACCCCAGACGAAGTTCGCCGTCCTGCTCCGCGACGACCTGGCGCCCTGGCAGGCGTTGAACGTGACCGCCTTCCTGGCCGGCGCCCTCACGGCGGCCGTGCCCGAGGCCGTCGGCGAGCCGTACGAGGACGCCGACGGCACGACGTACCTGCCGATGCTCGGCCAACCCGTGCTCGTGCTCACCGGCGGCAAGGAGGTGCTGACCGCCGCGCACGGCCGGGCGGTGGCCCGTGGGCTGGCGCTGGCCGTGTTCACCTCCGACCTGTTCGCCACCGGCAACGACGAGGACAACCGCGCCGCGGTGCGCGCCGTGCCGCGTGACGCGCTGGACCTGGTGGGCATCGGCGTGCACGGCCCGCGCAACGCCGTGGACAAGGCGCTCAAGGGGGCACGCATGCACCCCTGAACCGGTCATCGTGACGGACCTCATCGTTTCGCCGGCGCCGGACGCGGCAATCAAGGGGAGCACGTACGACCTGGAGGGACGATGCACGAGACAGACAACGGACAGGCCGTCGCCAACCCCCGCCGGACCCGCCTGGGGCCGGACTGGACCGCGAAGTCCACCGCGGGAACGGACCGCTCGCAGCCGACGTCCAGCCCGGTTCCCGGCGCGCAGGGACGTCCCGTCGAGTGAGGGCCCGTCGTCCGCAAAAGAGCGGAAAACCGCTGCTCAGGGCTTCGGTGTAGGCCCGAGTCGCACGCCCGCCGGCCACCCGTGCGTGGCAGGATCGTCCGGTGCGCGGAGAGGTTCCCTTAGACGACGGCCCGGACGTTCCCGCCGAACCGTTGTCCGACGACCGGCCGACGGTCACGCAGACGGTGCACGCCTCCGGTTCGAGCACCGTGGTGGTGGCCGGTCGGGACGTCATCGTGACGGGTGGCCAGTCGGGCCCGACCGCGCCCTGGCCGGTGCGGGTGGGGTTGCCGCCGCCGGTGGCGGACCACTACCAGCACCGGGAGGTCGAGCGGCGGGTCGCCGACGTCGTGACCTCGCGGCTGGACGACTCCGTGTGCGGGGTCGTCCTGTCGGGGCTCGGCGGGGTCGGCAAGTCGCAGTTGGCCGCCTCCCGCGCGTGGGCCGTGTGGCGTGACAAGTCGGTCGACCTGGCGCTGTGGATCAGCGCGGTCACCCGGGCCGCGATCGTGGCCGCGTACGCGGAAGCGGCGGCGTCGGCGCTGGTGGACAGCGACCCGGCCATCGGCGCGCGGACGGCCGACGAGGCGGCGCGCAAGCTGCGCACGTGGCTGGGGTCCACCGACCGGCGCTGGCTGATCGTCCTCGACGACGTGCGGGAGACCGCCGACCTCGAAGGGCTCTGGCCGCCGAACAACCCCGCCGGCCGCACGGTGATCACCACACGGCGGCGTGACGCGTTGCTGGCCCGGCTGGACCGCCCGGTCGTCCCGGTCGGGTCGTTCAGCGAGACCGAGGCCGGCCGCTACCTGGCCGGGAAGCTGCCCGGGCACGCCGCCACACCGGACGGACGGGACGGGTTGCACGCGCTCGCGGCGGACCTCGGGCACCTGCCGCTGGCCTTGGCGCAGGCCGCGGCGTTCATCACCGACAACCCGCTGCTCACCGTGTCGGCCTACCGGGAACGGCTGGCCGACCGCCGCCGGACCCTGGCGCAGGTGCTGCCCCGCAACGGGGAGCTGCCCGACGAGCACCACGCCACGGTGACCGTGACGTGGTCGCTGTCCGTCGAACGCGCCGACCGCCGCGACCCGGAAGGCGTGGCCCGGCCGCTGCTCGCGCTGACCAGCGTCCTCGACCCCGCGGGCGTCCCCACCGCGTTCTTCACCAGCGCGCCCAGCCTCGGCCACGTGACCGACGCCGTCGGCCGCGAGGTGGACACCGACGCGGTCGTGGACACCCTGGGCAACCTCCACCGCCTCAGCCTGATCACCCTCGACACGTCCCAGCCGGCGCGGACGGTCCAGGTGCACGCCCTGGTGCAACGCGCGGTGCGGGACGCGCTCACCCCGGACGACCACGCGCGGGTGGCCCAAGCCGCGGCGGACGGGCTCCTGGCGATCTGGCCGCCCACCGACGTCGACACGGCGCTCACGCAGGCCCTCCGCTCGTGCACCACCGTCCTGCACGCCACCAGCGCCCCGGAGCTGTGGCGGACGCGGGTGCACCGGCTGCTGTTCCGCGCCGGGCGGTCGTACGGCGAGGCCGGGCTCGTGACCGCGGCCGTCGAGCACTTCCGCGACCTGCACGACCAGGCGCACCGCCACCTCGGCCCGGACCACACCGGCAGCCTGGCGACGCGGAACCACCTCGGCCACTGGTTGGCCGAGGCCGGCGACCACGCCGCCGCGATCGCCGAGCACGAGCGGCTGCTGGAGTACTGCCTCCGGGTGCTCGGTCCCGACCACCCGAACACCCTGACCACCCGCAACAACCTCATCATGTGGCGGGCGGAGGGCGGCGACCCGGCGAACGCCGTGGCGGAGCTGGAAGCCCTGCTCGCCGACCGCCTCCGGGTCCTCGGGCCGGACCACATCGACACGCTGATCTGCCGCCACAACCTGGCCTGCAAGCGCGCGGACGCGGGTGACCACGTCGCCGCGGCCGCGGAGCTGGAGCTGCTGCTCGCCGACCGCGTCCGCGTGCTCGGCCCCGACCACCCGGACACCCGGCTGACCCGCAACAACCTGGCCGCGTACCGAGCCGAGTCCGGTGACCGGGACGACGCCGTCCACGTGTTCGACCGGCTGGTCGGCGAGATGGCCGAAACGGTGGGGCCGCACCACCTGGACGCCCTGGTCGCGCGCAACAACCTGGCCCGCTGGCGTGCGGAGTCCGGTGACCACGCCGGCGCGATCGCGGAGTTCGAGCAGCTGCTCGCCGACCAGACGCGGACCCTCGGCGCCGACCACCCGAACACCCTGACGACGCGCGCGAACCTGGCCACGTGCCGTGCCGAGTCGGGCGACCTGGCCCGTGCGGCCGCCGAGTTCGAACGGCTGGTCGCCGACCGCCGGCAGGTGTTGGGCCCCGGCCACACGGACACCCTCATGACCCGCAACAACCTGGCCGTCGTCCGCGCCCGGTCGGGCGACCACGAGACAGCCCTCGCCGAGCTCCAACTCCTGCTGGTGAAGTTCACCGAGGTGCTGGGCGCCCGTCACCCCGAGACCCTGATGATCGACCACAACATCGCCACCTGCCACGCCCAGGCCGGCGACCACACCACCGCGATCAGCCGACTCGATCGCGTCCTCGCCGAGCACATCGCGGTGCTGGGCCCCGACCACCCCGACACCGCGGCCGTGCGGGAGAACCTCGACCACATCCGCGAACTGGCCCGCGCCGCCGAGCCGACCGCACGTGAGCCGGGCAGGTAGCTTCAGCGCGCCCGCCCAGCCGCCAGAGATTCGTGGCCACCCCGCGCGACGTCGACGACTTCGACGCAGTCGAGACGATGGAAGACTTCGTCGACTACCTCGGCCTCCTGGCCGAGGACTTCAAGGCCGAAGAAGTCACAGCGGCGCGACACGAATCCTCGGGCGCCAAAGTCCCGTTCGAGGGCCAGTGGGCGCACCACAACCTCGGGGTCTTCCCCGGTCAGTGGGGCGCTTGGCTGCACGACTCCATCCTCCGGCCGGGCGCGCCGACGCCGCGCAGCGAGGTCGATCCGCTCACGTGGAACAAGCTCGCCCACCAGCTCTTCGCCGCGCGGCTCTACGAGTGAGACGTCGCCTCGACGTGGTCGGGGTCTGACGCGCGCCGGAATTCCAGCAGGCAGCGCCGGTCGGTCAGGTCGGTCACGGCGTCGAGGACCAGGCCGTGCGGCGCGGCGAGGGCGCGGAACTCCTCGACCCGGCGCTCGCGACCCCCGAAGATCACGAGCATGACCAGGTCGCTCTCGCTGTCGGCGCGCCGCCCGCCGACCCCCTCGATGACGAGGACCCGCCCGCCCGGACGGGTGGCCTCGGCGCAACGGGCCAGGACGCGGTGCGCGTGCTCGTCGTCCCAGTTGTGGAGGATGTCGAACAGCAGGTAGGCGTCCGCCCCCGCCGGGAGCGGGTCGAAGAAGCTCCCCGCCGTCACCCGCGTCCGCTGCTCGAGGCCGCGGGCGCGGAACGTGCGGCCGGCCTCGGCGGCCGTCGCGTCGAGTTCGACCAGGTGGCCGCGCATGCCGGGGTTGGCGGTCAGGATCGCCGCGAGCAGGCTGCCCTCGCCACCTCCGACGTCCACGACCGTGGAGAACCGGGACCAGTCGACTGTGGCGACGATCTGCGGCACCTGCTCGTGGAACCGGTGCGTCATCTGCCGGTCGAACGACTCGCGCAGGCGCGGGTGGTCGGTCAGGTCGGCCCAGAAGTCCTGCCCGTAACGGCGCGGGTAGGCGGCCTGGCCGGTGGTGACGCTGTGCGCGAGCTCGACGAACGCCAACTCGCCGCGGCCGCCGGCGGTGTCGAGGTGCAGGAGGTCGACCAGGCCGTTGCCGGCGTCGGCGCAGAGGTTCGCGCCGTACGCGGTCGTCCGGTAGCCGGCCGCGGTGCGCTCGACCACGCCCACCGTCGCCAGGTGGTTCAGCAGGAGGCCGAGCGGCACCGGCGCGACGCCGAGGTCGGCCGCGAGCCCGTCGACGGTGGCGTGGTCGTCGCGCAGCCGGTCCGGCAGGCCCAGGGTCACGGCGACGCGCAGCGCCATCGGGGTGGCCAGCCCGGCCAGGCGGCGGAGTTCGTTCGTGTCGTCCTCTTTGTGTGCCACGACATTCCACCTTGTCAGGCATGTCAACGGGATTCGGGCGCGTGGTCAGTCCCGGTCAGCCGGCAGGCTCGATCAGCCGGGTCGCGCGGATCGCGGCCGACGACGCCGCCGGGTCACCCGTCCGGTCGAACGTGTCCACGGCCGTGTCCGCGAACTCGACGGCGTGCTCGTCACCGTGCTCCACCGCCCGCGCAAGGGCTTCCACCGCGGGGCTCGGGGCCGGCCCGACCGGTTCCGGCGCGGCCGCCGGTGGCGAGTAGGCCGCGGACACGGCGGCGCTCGCGCCCAGGCGGCGGTCAGGCTCGGTCCCCACAGGACCACGTGGCGAGGACGTCGCGCCACGGCCGGTCCGCGAGCTCCCGGGTGAACAGCTCGACCCGGTCGCCGACCCGCCGCACGTCCCCGAGCGCGCAAGGGCTCCTGACGTTGTCACGCAGACGTTTCCGGGCCGTTCGGCTCGGTGACCAGGACAGCGGCGACGAGGGTTCGCCTGAGCCAGGCCTCGTAGTCGTCGTGGGACCAGCCGGAGTCGACCACGAGGCTGTCGTGGACGCCGGTGGTCGTGAGCGCCACGGCGACGTCGGCGGCCCGGGGCGCTACCTGATGACCGGCGGCGCGGATGCGGTCCACGACCATCTCGATGCCGAGCCGGTTGCGGCGGGCGCCCTCCGCCTGGCTGCGGGCGATCTCGGGGTCGACGGCGGCGCCCGAGCTCAGCATCGCGACGATGTCGCCGCAGCGCTCCCGGACCTGGCGGGACGCCCTGGCGACGAGGCCGAGCAGGTCGACGGGGTCGGTCAGCCCGGCCGCCTCGGCCATCAGCTCCGGCAGTCCAGCCTCCTCGTCCATCAGGTCGACCAGCCCGGCCAGGACGCCCGCCTTGGACCCGAAGTGGGCGTAGATCGTCTGCGGCGCGACGCCGGCCTCCTTCGCGATGGTGCGGATCGGCGTGCGGGCGTACCCGTCCTCGCCGAACAGCCTGCGCGCGGCGGTGAGGATCGTGCGCAGGGTCAACGCCTCGCGTCGGTCCTTGAGGCGGACGACACCGGGCAGATCGGTCATGTACGCTCCCGAGTTAGAACAGCGTTCCAACTTCTAGTTCGTTGTTCCAAACCTTAGCAAGTCGAAGGAGGCCAGTGCATGGAACTCGTGGTGTTCGGCGCGAACGGGCCCACCGGGCGGTTGGTGACCCGGAGGGCGCTCGACGACGGGCACGCGGTGACCGCCGTGACCCGCCGGCCCGACGCGTTCCCGTTCGACGCCCCGCGGCTGCGGGTGGTCGGCGCCGATGCCCTCGACGCGGCGGCGGTCGCCGACGTGGTCGCCGGCCACGACCGCGTGATCTCGACCCTCGGCGTCCCGTACACGAAGGAACCCGTCACGATCTTCTCCCAGGGCGCGCGCAACATCATCGCCGCCATGCGCCGGCACGGCCTGCGGAGGCTGGTGTGCGTCACCTCGATCGGCGTGCACACCGACCTCCCGCCCGAGGCGACGTTCTTCGTCCGCAGGGTGATCGCGCCGATCCTGCTGTCGATGGGCCGCCCGCTGTACGAGGACGCGCGACGCATGGAGGAGGTCGTCCGCGCGACCGACCTCGACTGGACGATCGTCCGCCCGTCCGGCCTCTTCGACACCACCGTCGTCAGCGATTACCGGGTGGCCGTCGCCCCGGAACGGGTGGTCGGCATGTTCACGTCCCGCGCGGACCTCGCCGACGTGCTGCTGCGCGAGGCGGTGGAGGACCGGCACGTGCGCGAGTGCGTCGAGGTGCTGACCACCGAGGGCACCCCGCGCTACCTGAACGTGTTCCTCAAAGAGGCGTTGCGCATCGGCAGCTGACCGGCGTCCTCCTCGGCTCGCGACCGACCCACGGCCGACTCACGACCGACTCACGACCGGCTCGCTACCGGCCCGCGCGCGGTCGGTCATCGCTCGAACGAGACGCCGGTCCGCACCCGCAGTTCGGTGGTCGGGCAGCCGCCGTCGGCAGGCCGTTCCGCGGTGAACGTGTACTCCTGGTCGCTCGCCACGGGGAAGTCGACGCGCACCAGGTCGTCACGGGACACGGCCTCGGCGACGACCGCGCCGGCCACCGTGACGTGCCACCGCACCTCCGCCTCGCAGCGGGGCAGTTCGACGGACAGGCCGCCTACGCCTTGCTGGGGCGTCGGCCTGGGGACGCCCGCGAACCTGGTCTCCACCTTCGCGCCGGCGGCCAGTTCGTACACGTGCATGGGCGCGCACAGCGTCGCCTCGGCCGCCTGGGCGCACTCCGACACGGTGCGGGGAGTGTCGCCGCCGGCGACGGCAGGACGCACGTGATCCGGCAGTTGGGCCGCCAGGAGGCCGATCAGACCACCCGTGGCGACCAGCACGAACGCCGTGGCGGTGAACACGACCACCGCGCGCACCCGCCGTCGCACGGCCTCCGCCCGCTTCCGGGCGTCGGCCTCGACCTTCTCCAGCAGCTCCGGCTTGTCCGCGGCCACCGAGACGATCAGCGCGAGGTCGCGCACGGTCCCCCGGCTGGCCCGTGCCGCCATCCACCCCGCGATGGCGGCGACCAGCGCGCTGAAGATGCCGGCGAGCCACGACAGGCGTTCGACCAGTTCCCACGACACCGCGCCATCCAACCAGCGTGACGCGGGTCCGGGGGTCGGTTGCGGGAAGAGGCCGACTGCCCGGAGAGGGCGGACGTGTCGGGGGTCGGCGGCGACGTCACCGCCGACCGGCGGTCGTGTCCGGGGGGAGCGTGCCGGCCTCCGCCCACCGTTCGCGCAGGTCGGCGGGGATGCTGAGGGTCGTGGACTGGCCGTCGGTGAGGGTGCGGACGCTGCCGCCCAGCAGGAGCGCGCCCGCCTTGTCGAGCACGGTCGTGGCGAGGGCGCTGGTGTCCTCCGAACGCTCCAGCACGCGCATCAGGCGGGCGCCGGTGCGCACGACGCCGCCCCAGGCGCGCGAGCGCGGCACCTCCATCCAGTCGGCCACCTCGGGGTTGACCACCTGGCGGATCATGGCGGCGACGATGCCGTCGAAGACCTTGCCCGGGAACAGCTTCTCGTACAGGGTCACCAGGTTGCGGGTCAGCGCCACGCCTTCGGGTGACGGGCCGTAGGCCGCCTCCACCAGGGCGGCGCTCAACTCGCGGGCCCCGTCGAGCGATTCGGGCAGGGCCTCGACGGGGATGCCGAGCATCGCTCCCGTGACGCGCCAGACGTAGTAGTAGTCGGCGGCCTCCTGCTCGGTGACGGAGATGCCGATGCGCCGCATCCCGTCGATCACCTGCACCGAGAAGATGAGCAGCGCGCCCACCATGTCCTGCTGGCAGATGGGGACGCCGTCGGCTTCGACGTCCCACCGGCCGGACTTGGTGAGGAAGTGGCGGACGGCGGCGTGGATGAGCCGGGTCTTCTGGATGGTGGGGACGAACGAGCCGCCCGAGCGGAACGCGTCGCAGGCCATCATGTCCATGACGAACTGGGACGTCTCGGACAGCCGCCGGTGCGGTTGGTTGAGGCCGTGGGTCAGCGTCAGCGCCCGTGACGCGCGGGGCTGGGCGTAGCAGTTGACCATCGCCCCGAAGGTGAGGACGGAGGCGACGTGCACGCCGTCGTCCACGAAGAAGTCGTAGGCGCGCGCCACCCGGTCGAGGTCCGCCCACGCCGGCGGGTTGTCGGTGGCCACCAGGAACTCCCGCACCACCTCGGGCAGCTCGTCCGGGATGGGCTGGTCGTTGGCGCGGAAGTGCTCCAGCACGCGGTTCACCTCGCCGACGCGGCCGGCGGCGACCAGGTCGGCGACCACGGCGTCGGCGAGCGGGTCGCCCTGGAACTTGAGTGCGTCCACCGTTGCGGTGTCGATCATGGTGTGTGGCCCCTTCGCTACCCGGAACGCCCAGTCCACTCCTCGTGGCACGTCGCTACTAGGGACACGATGTGGTGAAGCGTGTACACGTTCGGGTACGCGCTGTGCACTATCCGCAGTCGGCGGAGGCCAGCCGGGGTACCGGACCTCGCGAAAGGGGTCGATCGCACGGGTGCACGGCCTACAGGGAGGACGTCCTCCGCCGCCTGCCCTCCGCCGCCGGACCGTCCGCCGCCGCGCTGCCGCCGGCACGCCCGTCCGCCTTCGGGCTTGGCCGTTCGCCGTTGCGCCGTCCGCTGTCGCCGAACCGACCGTCGCCGGGCCGATCGTTGCCGGGCCGTTCTCCACCGCGCCGCCGCCGCTAGGCCGCCTCGCCGTCCTCCGCCGCCGGGCGGTCCTTCGTCGCCGGTCCGGCCGGGTGGCCCTACGCGATGCCCGCCGCGATCAACTGCTGCCAGATGACCCCCTGGTCGACGACCTCGACGCCGAGCTTCTCGGCCTTGGTGAGCTTGCTCGCGCCGACGTCGGCGCCGGTGATCAGGTAGTCGGTGCCGGCCGACACCGAGGACGCCGTGGTCGCGCCCGCCTTCTCGCACAGCCGCTGGAACGTGGGCCGCGGGACCTTCTCGCCGGAGCGGGGGTCGCTGATCGCACCGGTGATCACCACCGTCTTGCCGGCCAGCGGGGCGTCGGAGGCGACGACGGGCGGCAGGTCCTCCTCGCGCACGTCGAGCGAGACGCCGCGCTCCCGCAACCGTTCCAGTTCGGGGCGCAGCCGGCCGAGGTGCTCGGTCAACGAGGCCGCGACCTTGGGGCCGATGTCCTCGACGGCGACCAGGCGCTCCTCACCGGCGTCGGCGACCTCCTCCAGCGTGCCGAACCCGGCCCGGCACAGGCGGGTGGCGGTGCCCTCCGAGGCCATCGGGATCGCCAGACCGATCAGCGCCCGGCGCAGGCCCACGGCACGGCTGGCGTCGATGGACTCGATCATGCGCGTGGCCGACGTCTCGCCGATGCGGTCGAACTCCAGCAGCCGCTCCTTGGTCAGGGCGTAGAAGTCCGACGGGTGCTCCAGGAGACCGGCCTCGGCGAGCCGCTCGATCCACACCGGACCGATCGCGTCGATGTCCGCCGCCGCCCGCGACGCCCAGTGGATCAGCCGCCGCACGGTCTGCGCGGGGCAGGCGACGTTGGTGCAGAACAACTCCCGGCTGTTGCCCTGCTCGGTCAGCGGGTGCCCGCACGACGGGCACGCGGTCGGCGGCACGATCTCCACCTCGGCGCCCGTGCGCTTGGACTCGTCCAGCACGCCCGCCACGAACGGGATCACGTCACCGGCGCGCCGCACGAGCACCGTGTCGCCGATCTTGATGCCACGCGCGCGGATCACCTCCTGGTTGGCCAGCGTCGCGCGCGTCACCGTCGTGCCGCCCACGAACACCGGCTCCAGCCACGCCACCGGGGCGATCTTGCCGGTCTTGCCCACGTCCCAGACGACGTCGACCAGCACCGTGGTCTTCTCCTCGGCCGCGAACTTGAACGCCAGCGCGCCGCGCGGCGAGTTCGACCGCGTGCCCGCGGCGGCGAAGGCGTCCCGGTTCGCGAGCCGCAGCACCGCGCCGTCCAGGTCGTAGTCCAGGTCGTTGCGCCGGGCCTCGATCTCCGAGATCACCTCCTGCGCCGCGGCCGCGTCGTCGCGGTGCCGCATGTCGGCGACGTCGAACCCGAGCGCCCGCAACCCGTGCTCCAGGTCGGCCGCGGCCCCGCCCTCGGACGTGTCCAGGTCGAAGGCGAAGAACTGCAGCCGACGCTCGGCGACCGTGGCCGGGTCCTTCGCGCGCAGGGTGCCGGCGGCGGCGTTGCGCGGGTTGATCAGCGGCTTGTCCGGGTGCGCGGTGTTGTAGGCGGCGAACGTGGACCGCAGCATCACGGCCTCGCCGCGCACCTCCACCCGGCCCGGCGCGTCGACCCGGTCCGGCACCCCGTCGACCAGCGCTCTGACCAGCGGTGTCACGTCGTCGCCGGTCGTGCCGTCACCCCGGGTGACGGCGCGGGCCAGCCGCCCGCCCTCGTAGACCAGCGCCAGCGACAGCCCGTCCAGCTTCGGCATGACCACCACCGGCTGGCCGGGGAAGCGGTCGAAGAACGCGACGACCTGCTCCGGCCGCGTCGCCTTCTCCAGCGACAGCATCGGGCGCGAGTGCCGGACCGGCGCGTGCAGCACCGCCGGCGCGCCGACCTGGTCCAGCGGGTTGGGGTCGGGCGCCAGCTCGGGGTGCGCCTCGATCAACCCCCGCAGCTCGTCCTCGATGGCGTCGTACTCCGCGTCCGCCACCAGCGGCGAGCCCCGGTAGTAGGCGTCGCGCAGCGACACGACCTGGTCGGCGAGTTCCTGGATGCGTTCCCGAGCGTTCACGGCGGACAACGCTACCCGCGCCCACCGACAATCTCGGGCAGGTCGGGCCACGTCGACCCGGTGACGCTCGCCGACCGGCGTCGGCTGCGGGACCCGACCGGCGACCCGCCGTGGCGCCGACCGGACCCGCCGGAGTTCCGAGGGCCGACGTCCAACCCGGACCGAACGCGCGAAAAGGGGCCCCGGGGAAGGTTCCCCGGGGCCCCGAGCCGATCGGGCTAGGCGGCCTCGTCCTGCGCGCGTTCCACGTGGGAGGCGCACGCGCCCTTGTCGTTGGCCGAGACGGTGAAGCCGAGCATGGTGCCCACGCGGTGCTCCGCCAGGTCGGCCGCCGCGACGTAGACCAGGTGCCGGTTGCCGGCCGTGTCCTCGACCCTGATCCAGCCGTGGGGCTTGGCCGCGGGCCGGCTGACGAGCGGGCCCTCGGCGGGCTCGCCGACGAGCAGCAGCGCCGCGGCCTGGCGCTTGCGCGTGCCCTCCGCCGTGCCGGTGACGACGAAGACGACCTCGCGGCCCGTCGTCATCTTCCCGGCGTCCTCCGCGTACACCATCAGGCGGGTGGACGTGTAGAAGTCCTCGCCGGTCTGCGGGTCGTGGACGACGCCGCAGTTCTTCTCCCGGTTCCAGTGCGTGACCTCGCCGCGCCGGCGGTCCGGGCGGGCCTCCGTCGTCGCCGCGGCCGCCGGCGCG
>NZ_JBHTLK010000157.1:0-16751 GCF_042678885.1 Saccharothrix hoggarensis | reverse complement strand
CCCGCGGGCGGCAGCACGCCACCCGCCGGCGGCACCAACCCGGCCGGCCCGGCGTCGATCATCGCGCTGGCCGACGTGCCCGACGGCGGCGGCGCGATCGCCGGCAACCCGGCCACCAGCAAGCCCCTCGTGCTCGTCCGCACCGGCGACACGGTCAAGGCCTACGACGCCACGTGCCCGCACCAGGGCACCGCCGTCTCACCGCCCGAGGGCGGCGTCATCACGTGCCCGAACCACGGCAGCACGTTCAACGCGACGGACGGGGCAGTGACCAAGGGCCCGGCCACCACAGGCCTGACCGAGGTCAAGGTCAAGGTGGAAGCGGGCCAGGTAATCCTCGCCTGACCCCCACCGCGCCTCCGGCAAGCGGCCCACGCACCCACCAGCGCGGGGCCGCTCGCCACTTCGCGGCCCAACGCACGCACCGCTGCGAGGCCGCTCGCTAGTTCGCGGCCCCAACGCGCACACCGCTGCGGGCCCGCTCGCTAGTTCGCGCCCCAACGCGCACACCGCTGCAGGCCCGCTCGGTACTTCGCGCCCCCAACGCGCCCACCGGCGCGAGGCCGCGTCGGTAGTTCGCGGCCCATCCCGCGACGATCACGCTTTTCCGATCGTCGCGGGATCGGCCGCGAACTACCGACTTCCAGGCGGCCGAGCCTCGCGACGCCGAAGGCGGCGCAATCCAACACAGTAGGCTTGACCTGTGGCCGACCCGTCGACCTATCGCCCCGCGACAGGCACCATCCCCGAAGCACCCGGCGTGTACAAGTTCCGCGACGCGGCCGGCCGCGTGGTGTACGTCGGCAAGGCCAAGAGCCTGCGCCAACGGCTCAACTCGTACTTCGCCGACGTCGCCGGCCTGCACCCGCGCACCCGGCAGATGGTGACGACCGCGGCGAGCGTCGAGTGGACGGTCGTCGGCACCGAGGTCGAGGCGCTGCAGCTCGAGTACAACTGGATCAAGGAGTTCGACCCGCGGTTCAACGTCCGCTACCGCGACGACAAGTCCTACCCGGTCCTGGCCGTGACGTTGCACGAGGAGTTCCCCCGGCTGCACGTCTACCGCGGCCCGCGCCGCAAGGGCGTCCGCTACTTCGGCCCGTACGCGCACGCGTGGGCGATCCGCGAGACCCTCGACCTGCTGCTCCGCGTCTTCCCGGCGCGCACGTGCTCGGCGGGGGTGTTCAAGCGCCACGGCCAGATCGGCCGCCCGTGCCTGCTGGGCTACATCGACAAGTGCTCGGCGCCGTGCGTGGGCCGGGTCAGCGCCGACGAGCACCGCGACATCGTCGAGGACTTCTGCGACTTCCTCGCCGGCAGGACCGACTCGATGGTGCGCCGCCTGGAACGCGAGATGACGGCCGCCGCCGAGGAGCTGGAGTTCGAGCGGGCCGCCCGCCTGCGGGACGACCAGGCCGCCCTCAAGCGGGCGTTGGAGAAGCAGGCCGTCGTCCTCGGCGACGGCACGGACGCCGACGTGGTCGCGTTCGCGGAGGACGACCTGGAGGTGTCGGTCCAGGTCTTCCACGTGCGCGGCGGCCGGGTGCGGGGCCAGCGGGGCTGGGTGGTCGACAAGGTCGACGAGGGCGGCGTGACGGGCCTGGTGGATCAGTTCGTCACCCAGTTCTACGGCGAGCAGGTCGAGTCGGCGCGCGCCAGCGGGGTGGAGTCGGCGCCGGTGCCGCGCGAGGTGCTGGTGCCGGAGCTGCCGGACGACGCGGCGGCGGTCGAGAAGTGGCTGTCGGACCTGCGCGGCGGCCGGGTCGTGCTGCGCGTGCCGCAGCGCGGCGACAAGCGGGCGCTCATGGAGACCGTGGAGCGCAACGCCAAGGAGGCGTTCCAGCAGCACAAGCTGCGCCGTGCCGGCGACCTCACGGCCCGGTCGGCGGCCCTCCAGGAGCTGCAGGAGGCGCTCGGGCTCGACACCGCGCCGCTGCGCATCGAGTGCACCGACATCAGCCACGTGCAGGGCACCGACGTGGTGGCGTCGCTGGTGGTGTTCGAGGACGGCCTGGCGCGCAAGTCCGAGTACCGCCGCTTCGCCGTCCGCGAGGGCGCCGAGCAGGGCGACGTCGGCTCGATCGCCGAGGTGGTGCGGCGGCGGTTCCAGGCGTTCCTGCGGGACAACAAGGCCCCCGAGGGGCCGAACCCGGGCATCGACCCGGAGACGGGCAAGCCGCGGAAGTTCGCGTACGCGCCGAACCTGCTCGTCGTGGACGGCGGCGCGCCCCAGGCGCAGGTAGCCTCCGACGTGCTCGCGGAGCTGGGCATCACCGACGTCGCGGTGGTCGGCCTGGCGAAGCGGCTGGAGGAGGTCTGGGTGCCCGGCGAGCCCGACCCGGTGATCCTGCCCCGCACCAGCGAGGCCCTGTACCTGTTGCAGCGGGTGCGCGACGAGGCGCACCGGTTCGCCATCGCCTACCACCGGCAGAAGCGGTCGAAGCGGATGACCACCTCGGCGCTGGACGACGTGCCGGGCCTGGGCCAGACGCGCAAGGCGGCGCTGCTCAAGCACTTCGGCTCGCTGAAGAAGCTGCGCGAGGCGAGCATCGAGGAGATCAGCGTGGTGCCCGGAGTGGGCCGGCGCACCGCGGAGGCCGTGCTCGCGACGCTGGGCGCGGCCGGCACCGGAGGACCGTCGGCGGAGCCGGCGATCGGGCGACCGTCGGCGGAGCCGACAATCGGACAGGAGCGAACGTGAGCGCACCGGCCGGCGAGAAGTCCGGCATCGAAGTGGCGGTGGTGACGGGTCTGTCGGGAGCGGGCCGCAGCACCGCCGCGAAGTGCCTGGAGGACCTCGGGTGGTTCGTGGTGGACAACCTGCCGCCCGAGCTGATCGCGACCATGGTGGAGCTGGGTGCGCAGGCCAGGGGGGCCATCACCAGGGTCGCGGTCGTGATGGACGTGCGCAGCCGCGCGTTCACCGAGGACCTGGCGGCGGTCATCAAGGACCTGGACGCGCGCGGCTACAAGCCGAAGGTGCTGTTCCTGGAGGCCACCGACGACGTGCTGATCCGCCGGTTCGAGTCGGTCCGGCGCGGCCACCCGCTGCAGGCCGACGGGCGGCTGGCGGACGGCATCGAGGCCGAGCGCGTCCTGCTCACGCCGCTGCGCGAGGAAGCCGACCTGGTGCTGGACACGTCCGCGCTGTCGGTGCACCAGCTGCGGGCCAAGATCGAGGACACGTTCGGCACGGAGTCGGCGACGCGGACCCGCGTCACCGTGCTGTCGTTCGGCTACAAGTACGGCCTGCCGATGGACGCCGACCTGGTCATGGACGTGCGGTTCCTGCCGAACCCGTTCTGGATCCCGGAGCTGCGCGAGCAGACCGGGCTGGACGGCGACGTGCGGAACTACGTGCTCACGCAGGAGGGCGCGGACGAGTTCCTCGACCGCTACCACGAGCTGCTGCGCCTCATCGGCGCCGGCTACCGGCGCGAGGGCAAGCGGTACCTGACGCTGGCGGTCGGCTGCACCGGCGGCAAGCACCGCAGCGTCGCCATCTCGGAGGAGCTGGCCGGTCGACTGGCCAGCGAGGACGGCATGGCGGTCAAGGTCGTCCACCGGGACCTGGGACGCGAGTGAGCTGGAGAGCGGTAGCGCTGGGCGGCGGGCACGGGCTGCACGCGACGCTCACCGCCCTGCGCCGGGTGACCGACGACGTGACGGCCGTGGTGACGGTCGCCGACGACGGCGGTTCCTCGGGGCGGCTGCGGCGCGAGCTGGGCCTGCTCCCGCCCGGTGACCTGCGCAAGGCGATGGTGGCGCTGGCCGGCGCGGACGAGTCGAGCGCCCTGTGGGCGGCGTTGTTCCAGCACCGGTTCGGCGGCACGGGCGCCCTCGCGGGCCACGCCGTCGGCAACCTGGTGCTGGCGGGCCTGCTGGAGCGGCTGGGCGACCCGGTCGCGGTGCTGGAGGAGGCCGGACGGCTCCTCGGCGTGCGCGGGCGGGTCCTGCCGATGTGCGCCGAGCCGCTGTCGATCGAGGCCGACGTCACCGGGCTGGACGAGGACGCCGACGTGGTGCGCCGCATCCGCGGCCAGGTCGCGATCGCCACCACACCGGGCCGGGTGCAGCGCATCCGCCTGTACGGGCCGGGCGGGCCGGGGGAGGAGCCGCGCGGCTGCCCGGAGGCCGTCCAGGCGGTGCTGGACGCCGACGTGGTGCTGCTCGGGCCGGGCTCGTGGTTCACCAGCGTGCTGCCGCACCTGCTCGTGCCGGAGCTGCACGACGCGCTCGTGCGGACGTCGGCGCGGAAGGTCGTGGTGCTCAACCTGGTCCCCCAACCGGGGGAAACCGCCGGGTTCTCGCCGGAGCTGCACCTCGACGTCCTGTGCGCGCACGCGCCCGCGCTGCGCGTGGACGCGGTGATCGCGGACGTCGGCGCGGTGCCCGTCCCGGACCGGCTGAGCCGGGCCGCCGCAGCTCTCGGGGCTGCGGCGCACCTCGCGCCGATCGCCGTGGCGGGCGCGCCGGACCGTCACGACCCCGCCGCGCTGGCGTTGAGCATCCAGCGGGCGTTGGCCGGCCCTGGTGACGGGACCGGCGGGGCGTCGAGTACAACCCTCCAGGAAGACCGTGCGACCAGGGGAGGCGAGGCGCCGTGGCGATGACGTCGGCGGTGAAGGACGAGCTGAGCAGGCTGGCCGTCTCGAAGACCTGCTGCCGCCGTGCGGAGGTCGCCTCCCTCCTGCGCTTCGCGGGCGGACTGCACATCGTGGGCGGCCGGGTGGTCGTCGAGGCGGAGCTGGACCTCGGCTCCACGGCGCGCCGCCTGCGCCGCGAGATCCACGAGCTGTACGGGCACCAGTCCGACGTGTTCACCATCACGTCCAGCGGGCTGCGCAAGGGCACCCGGTTCGTCGTGCGCGTGGTCAAGGACGGCGAGGGCCTGGCCCGGCAGACGGGCCTGCTGGACCCGCGCGGGCGTCCGGTCCGCGGCCTGCCCGCGCCGGTCGTGTCCGGCGGGGTGTGCGACGCGGAGGCGGCGTGGCGCGGCGCGTTCCTGGCGCACGGCTCGCTCACCGAACCGGGCCGGTCGTCGTCGATGGAGGTCACCTGCCCCGGTCCGGAGGCGGCGTTGGCGCTGGTGGGCGCGGCGCGGCGGATGGGCATCGGCTCCAAGTCGCGCGAGGTGCGCGGCGCGGAACGCGTGGTGATAAGGGACGGCGACGCGATCGGCGCGATGCTGACCAGGCTGGGCGCGCACGACAGCGTGCTGGCCTGGGAGGAGCGCCGGATGCGCCGCGAGGTGCGGGCGACGGCGAACCGGCTGGCGAACTTCGACGATGCGAACCTGCGCCGCTCGGCACGGGCCGCGGTCGCCGCGGCGGCCCGGGTCCGGCGGGCGCTGGAGATCCTGGGCCCGGAGGCGCCCGACCACCTGGCGGCGGCCGGCGAGCTGCGGCTCGCGCACCGGCAGGCGTCGCTGGAGGAGCTGGGCCAGCTCTCCGACCCGCAGATGACCAAGGACGCCGTGGCGGGCCGCATCCGGCGGCTGCTGGCGATGGCCGACAAGCGGGCGAAGGAGCTGGGCATGCCCGACACCGAGTCCGCCGTGACCGCGGACATGCTCGAAGCCGAGGTCTGACGCCGGTGGCGTCGCCGGCGCGGCGGACGCGTCGGCACGGGACTTCTACGACGGCGTCGCCGAGCGCCACCACCTGCTCTACGCCGACTGGGACGCCCCGGCCGCCCGCCAGGCAGCGGCGCTCCACGGGTCCTCCGCCGCGCGCTGGGGCCCGGTCCGCGCCGCGCGCTCGTGCCGGACGGGCTGCTCATCGTCACCACCCGCCCGTACGACGAGCTGCTGCGCGAGCGCCCGTCCGCCACCCCCGCGCGCACCGCGACCACCGAGGCGGGCCGCGCGGTCAGCTTCCAGCTGTGGGACTGGCACGACGACGGCGAGCACTACGACCTGCGGCTCTTCCAGCCCTTCCTCACCGCTCGCGCCCCGTGACGCCGCCCAGGGCGCGTTCTGCACCCGCAACCCGCCGGTCCTACGCTGGACGGGCGATCCGCGCCGCGTCGGTGACACCCCGCTTCGGG
Source organism: Saccharothrix hoggarensis (assembly GCF_042678885.1). GTDB lineage: Bacteria > Actinomycetota > Actinomycetes > Mycobacteriales > Pseudonocardiaceae > Actinosynnema > Actinosynnema hoggarensis. Next base: position 10,703 of record NZ_JBHTLK010000157.1, on the reverse strand, counting down.
GTCGCGAAGCCTCGGTCACCGAGTTACCGCCAGGTAACAAGCCGGTCAAGCTGGATTTTCTTGCTCGATAAAGAGATGCTGGAGATCCAGGTGACCAGGCCTGCGAGCCCGGAGGCTAGGCTGGCCGTCGGCTGCCTGGTCAGCCCATGACTGCACGCCCCTGGCGGAGACGCCAGTCGAGTACCGAGGAGACTCACCGTGACGGTTCGCGTAGGTGTCAATGGTTTCGGCCGCATCGGTCGCAACTTCTGGCGCGCCGTTCAGGCCAGCGGGCACGACATCGAGATCGTCGCCTTCAACGACCTCGGTGACGTCAACACCATGGCCCACCTGTTGAAGTACGACTCCATCCTGGGCCGCCTCGACGCCGAGGTGACCGTGACCGACGAGGGCATCGCGATCGACGGCAAGGTCATCAAGGCCCTCGCCGAGCGCGACCCCGGCAAGCTGCCCTGGAAGGACCTCGGCGTCGACGTCGTCGTCGAGTCGACCGGTTTCTTCACCGACGCGGCCGCCGCCCGCAAGCACGTCGACGAGGGTGGCGCCAAGAAGGTCATCATCTCCGCGCCGGCCAAGGGTGAGGACCTCACCGTCGTCCTCGGCGCGAACGACGACCAGTACGACGGTTCGCAGACCGTCATCTCGAACGCCTCGTGCACCACGAACTGCCTGGCGCCCCTCGCCAAGGTGCTGCACGACAGCTTCACCATCGAGCGTGGCCTCATGACCACGATCCACGCCTACACCCAGGACCAGAACCTCCAGGACGCGCCGCACAAGGACCTGCGCCGCGCCCGGGCCGCCGCCGTGAACATCGTGCCCACCAGCACCGGTGCCGCGAAGGCGATCGGCCTGGTCCTGCCCGACCTGAAGGGCAAGCTCGACGGCTACGCCCTGCGCGTGCCCGTGCCCACCGGCTCGGCCACCGACCTGACCGTCACCGTGGGCCGCGAGGTCACCGTGGACGAGGTCAACGCCGCGTACAAGGCCGCCGCCGAAGGTCCCCTGAAGGGCTACCTGCGCTACAACACCGACCCGATCGTGTCGGCCGACATCGTCACCGACCCGGCGTCGTGCATCTACGACGCGCCGCTGACCAAGGTCATCGGCAACCAGGTCAAGGTCGTCGGCTGGTACGACAACGAGTGGGGCTACTCCAACCGCCTCGCCGACCTGGTCAACCTCGTCGCCAGCAAGCTCTGACGACGACCAAGCGGGAAGCTCGCTGTGAAGACTCTTGACGATCTGCTCAGCGAGGGTGTCTCGGGTCGGCGCGTCCTGGTGCGCGCCGACCTGAACGTCCCCCTCGACGGCGACCGGATCACCGACGACGGCCGCGTCCGCGCGTCGGTGCCCACCCTCAAGGCGCTCGTGGACGCGGGCGCCCGCGTGCTGGTCGCCGCCCACCTGGGCCGCCCCAAGGGCGAGCCCGACCCCAAGTTCTCCCTCGCGCCCGTCGCGGCGCGACTCGGCGAACTCCTCGGCCAGACGGTCGAGATCGGCACCGAGGCCGCCGGCGACGGCACCGTCGTGCTGCTGGAGAACATCCGCTTCGACGCCCGCGAGACCAGCAAGGACGACGCCGAGCGCGCCGCCCTCGCCGACGAGCTGGCGGCCAAGGCGGACGCGTTCGTGTCCGACGGCTTCGGCGTCGTGCACCGCAAGCAGGCCTCCGTCTACGACGTCGCCCAGAAGCTCCCGCACTACGCGGGCGGCCTCGTGCTGGCCGAGGTCGAGGTGCTGCGCAAGCTCACCGACGACCTGAAGCGCCCGTACGTCGTGGTGCTCGGCGGCGCGAAGGTGTCCGACAAGCTCGGCGTCATCGCGAACCTGCTCACCAAGGTCGACCGGCTCCTCATCGGCGGCGGCATGGCCTACACCTTCCTCAAGGCCCAGGGCCACGAGGTCGGCGGCTCGCTCCTCCAGGAGGACCAGCTCGACCAGGTCCGCGGCTTCCTCGCCGAGGCGGAGGAGCGCGGCGTGGAGCTCGTGCTCCCGGTCGACGTGCTCGCCGCCGTCGACTTCGCGCCCGACGCGGAGTTCGAGGTCGTCGCCACCGACGCCATCCCCGCCGACCGGCAGGGCCTCGACATCGGGCCGAAGACGCGCGAGCTGTTCGCGTCGAAGCTCGCCGACGCCCAGACCGTCTTCTGGAACGGCCCCATGGGCGTGTTCGAGTTCGACGCGTTCGCCGGCGGCACCCGCGCGGTGGCCGAGGCGCTCGTCAAGAGCGACGCGTTCACCGTGGTCGGCGGCGGCGACTCCGCCGCGGCCGTCCGCGCCCTCGGCCTGCCCGAGGACGGCTTCTCGCACATCTCCACCGGCGGTGGCGCGTCCCTGGAGTACCTGGAGGGCAAGGAGCTCCCCGGCGTGTCGGTTCTGGAGGCGTGATGGCCCAGCGTCAGCCGCTCATCGCGGGCAACTGGAAGATGAACCTCAACCACCTCGAGGCCATCGCCCTGGTGCAGAAGATCGCCTTCTCGCTGCCCGAGAAGTACTTCGCCAAGGTCGAGGTCGCGGTGCTGCCGCCGTTCGTCGACATCCGGTCCATCCAGACCCTCGTCGACGGCGACAAGCTGCTCCTCAAGTACGGCGCGCAGGACCTCTCGCCGCACGACTCCGGCGCCTACACCGGTGACATCTCCGGCGCCATGCTCGCCAAGCTCGGCTGCTCCTACGTCACCGTGGGCCACTCCGAGCGCCGCGAGTACCACGGCGAGGACGACGCCACCGTCAACAAGAAGGTCAAGGCGGCGCTGAAGCACGGCGTCACCCCGATCTTCTGCCTCGGCGAGCAGCTGGACGTCCGCGAGGCCGGCCGGCACGTCGAGCACTGCACCGACCAGCTCGTCGCGGGCCTCAAGGGCCTCACCGCCGAGCAGGTGCGGGACGTGGTCGTCGCCTACGAGCCCGTCTGGGCCATCGGCACCGGCAAGGTCGCCTCGTCGGCGGACGCGCAGGAGGTCTGCGCGGCGCTGCGGGTCAAGCTCGCCGAGCTGTACGGCGAGGACGTCGCTTCGGCCGTTCGGGTGCTTTACGGAGGGTCCGTCAAGTCCGGCAACATCGCCGAGCTCGTCGCCCAGAAGGACGTCGACGGCGCCCTTGTGGGTGGTGCGAGCCTCGACGCGGACGAGTTCGCCAAGCTGTGCGCGCTCGCCGCCGGCGGCCCTCTACCCTGATGTGATTGACACGCACTCCTACTACGGTGGTCCACGGTCGGCAGTTGACCGGGTACTCTGTGGCGTCACCTGCCTGACAGCGAGGAAGAAATGATCCTGTTCCTGCAGATCCTGTTGATCGTCTCCAGTCTGCTGCTGATCCTGCTCGTGCTCCTGCACCGCGGGCGCGGCGGCGGTCTTTCCTCGTTGTTCGGCGGCGGCATGCAGTCGAGCCTGTCCGGTTCCAGCGTGGTCGAGAAGAACCTCGACCGGCTGACGTTGTTCGTCGGCGCGGTCTGGGTCATCGCCATCGTGGGCGTCGGGCTGCTGATGAAGGTCAACTGACAGGGGTCGGCCGACGTCCTCGGGCGGCGGTCGACACGGACACAGGGAAACCACCTGGTGGGGGTGTGAGGGTCGATGGCTGGTGGTAACGCGATTCGCGGTACCCGCGTCGGCGCAGGCCCGATGGGCGAATCGGAGCGCGGCGAGTCCGCGCCCCGACGTCGGGTGTCGTACTGGTGCGCGAACGCGCACGAGTCTCGGCCGTCGTTCGCGGTCGAAGCCGAGATCCCGGAGAACTGGGACTGCCCCCGGTGCGGTCTTCCGGCGGGGCGTGACGAGCAGGCTCCCCCTGCTCCGCCGCGCAACGAGCCGTACAAGACGCACTTGGCGTACGTGAAGGAGCGGCGCTCCGACGCGGACGGTGAGGCGATCCTCGAGGAGGCGCTCACCAAGCTGCGCAAGCAGCGCGAAGAGCCCTAGTCGAGTTCAGGCTGGAACAGCGCGACGGCCCCCGTGGGATTCCACGGGGGCCGTCGTCGTGCGGGAGGCCGAACCGGCGGGGCGGGCGGTGCCCCGTCGCCGGTGCGGCCCGTTGTCGGCGGGGTTCGGTCGCCGGCCGGGTTCAGTTCCGCTTGCCGAACAGGCCGGCGAACTGGCGTCGCACCAGCACCGCGCCCACCAGCAGGAAGAAGACCAGCACCACCAGCGTGGACGTCGTGCCGCCGGTCGAGCTGGTCAGCGCCACGTCCACGCTCCCGACCAGCACCACGCCGCAGTCCGCCCGGATCACGTGCCGACCCGGCTGGATCGTCACGAACTCGACCCGCGTGCTGAACGTGCCCGAGCCGTCCGCCTTCGCCGTGCCGACCTCCTCGCCCAGCGAGCTGAGCCTCACCTGCGAACCGGGCTCGCAGCCGGTGCCGGTGGCGGTCAGCGGGTCGCCCGGCTGGACGTTGTCCTTGTCCAGCGTCAGCGCGCCGTCACCGTCGAACGGCGTCGTCGTGGTCGCCGCGGGCGGGGCCGAGCTGCCCGTCGTCGTCGTGGTGGTCGTGGTCGTGGTTGTCGCGGTGGTGGTCGTCGTGGTGACCGTCGGACGGCGGCTCGTCGTGGTCGTCACCGGGGGAGCGGTCGTCGTGGTGGTGGTGACCGGCGGCGGGGTGGTGGTCGTGGTCGGGGTCGGCGTCACCGTGAAGCCGTCGGTCGGCCGTGACGTCGCCGCGCACACCGGGCGGGCCGTGACGCGGTGGCCCCCGACGCCCGCGGTGGCCGGCACGGTCGCCGTGCCCGACCCCGACCCGCGGCCCGTGTGCCGCCCGCTGCCGACCACGTCCTTGCCGTCCCACACGATGTGCACGGTGTAGTCCTGGCAGTCCGGATCGAGGTACACACCGGACCAGCTCAGCGTGAACGTGCTCCCCGCCGGGCCGCTGTCCGGGTTCGCCGTGGCGACGCCCTGCTGCTGCGCCGATACCGGTGCCGCTACAAGCGCCGTAACGCCATATGCCAAGGCACCGAGTAAAGCTAGTGTTCCTGCCGATCGCATACCCGACTCCCGGACTAGTCCGCTACCCACCGACGAGGTGCCCTTGTGAGACGCATTATGAGCAGCGTCGGTTTACTGCTCCTGTGCGGGATCTTCCTGGGCGTCGCCCCGGCCGCCGCCGCAGGCGACACGGTCACCATCGACGCCACTGTGGACGGAACCCCGGTCGGTGAGGACGAGCTCGTGCTCGACCCGTCCGGCTCCTCCCGCATCTCCGTGACCGTCCACAACGGAACGGACACCGTCCGCCACGTGAAGACGATCCGGCTGACCGGCACCGCCCTCGCGCTCACGTTCTTCTCCTACGACACGACCGTGCCGTTCGACGTGCCCGCGAAGCAGAGCGTCACCAAGGGCTTCGTGCTCGACCTCGGCCAGCTCGGCACCCAGGCCACCGGGCTCATGCCGACCGAGCTGGAAGTCCTCGACACCAACCGCGACGTCATCGCCTCCATCGGGACGACCGGCCACGTCCGCGGCTCGCTGTGGTCGGTGTACGGGATCTTCGGCATCGCCGTGTTCGCGCTGACCGTGCTCGCGTGGGCCGGCGCGCTGTTCGCCCTGGCCCGCCGCCGGCTGCCCGCGAACCGGTGGCAGCGCGCCATGCGGTTCCTGCCCGCCGGCGTCGGCACCGGGCTCGTCGCCGTCATCTCCCTGTCCGTGCTGCGGATCATGGCGCCGTCGCCGGCCGCCGAGATCCCGTTCATCCTCGGCGCGGCGGCGGTCGCGTTCGTCCTCGGCTACCTGACCCCGCACCCGGACGCGGACGACCTCGGGTCCCTGCCGTCGGACCCCGACTCGACGCAGCGGATCACCCGGCCGCTGCCCGGCGGTGCCGCGTGACGGTGTCGGCGAACGTCGCGGCCGCCCTGCCGCAGTACGACCTCGGCGCGCAGATCGGACGCGGCGGGATGGGCGTCGTGTACGCCGCCGTGCACCGGCCGCTGGGACGTCCGGTCGCCGTCAAGCGGCTGCCCGGCGTGCTCGCCGAGGACGAGCGGATGAGCGCCCGGTTCGCGCACGAGGCTCGGCTGCTGGCGCGGCTGGACCACCCGCACATCGTGCCCGTGTACGACTACGTCCAGGACCGCGGCGAGCACCTGCTCGTGATGGAGAAGCTCGACGGCGGCACGGTGTGGTCGCGGTTCACCGGCGCGGGCGTGACACCGGCCGAGACGTGCGCGTTCGGGCTGGCGGCGCTGTCCGGTCTGCACGCGGCGCACGAGGCCGGGGTGCTGCACCTCGACGTGAAGCCGAAGAACCTCCTGTTCACCGCGGGCGGGGTGCTGAAGGTCGCCGACTTCGGCATCTCGCAGGTCGTCAGCGAGGGGGCGACGTTGGTGACGCACGGCGGGCAGGTGTTCGGCACGCCCGCGTACCTGGCGCCGGAACAGGCGCTCGGCAACCCCCTGAGCCCGGCGGCCGACGTCTACGGCTCGGCGACGGTGCTGTACGAGCTGCTGAGCGGGCGGCTCCCGTTCGACTCCGGCGGTGGCGCGCTGGCGATGATCCAGCGGCACGTGCACCAGCAGCCCCGGCCGCTGGTCGAGGTGCCCGACCCGCTCGCGCGGGTGATCATGCGCGGGTTGGAGCGCGACCCGAAGGCCCGGTACCGCAACGCGGAGACGTTCGCGGTGGACCTGGCGGGCGCCGCGGCCGAGGTGTTCGGCCGCGACTGGCTGCTCCGCCTCGGCGCGCCGGTCCACCTGAGCCCCCAGGTCGCCGCCGCGAGCACCCGCCCGGCGACCCATCCGTCCGTGCCACGCGAAACCCTGACCGTGCCCGTCCGCGCGACCCTCGTGGACCCACCGCCCACCCCGGTCCGGCTGGGCGCCGACACGCTCGTGCCGGCGGCCCACGTGCTGGCCGCCCCGAGGCCGGCGCGGTGGTTCGCGGTGGCGGCGGCGGTGGCGGTGGCGGTGATGGTCGCGCTCCCGTTCACCGTGCCGGGCCGCGACCTGCCGCCCGTGCGGGCCGACCTGAGCAAGCCCGTGGCGATCGGCGAAGGCGACCCGTCAACCGCGCGCCTGAAGGTCACCGCCGCCGGCATCACGCTCGCCGACGTCGCCGCCGCGCTTCCCGCCGCGCCTTCGTCCGCTGCACCTGCGCCCGCCGCTCCTGCCGGGTTGACCTTCACGCTGCCAGGCGCGAGCCGCTGGATCGTGGGCGGCGCGGCGGTGGCGACCGTGACGTCCGGCGACACGTCCCGCGACTACTCCCTCCAACCGCTGACCCACCCGATGTTCAGCATCATGGGCGCGGGCGGCGCGGTGGTCCTCCTGTTCACGCTCGCGTACCTGGAGTCGATCCTCCGGTCGCTGAGGCGCCGCCAAGCAGGAACCGCGGCCGTGCTCACCACCGCTCCGCTCGGCTTCGGCCTGGGCGTGGCGGCGTGGCTCCTGCCGTCCGTCCTGCTGCGCCACACCCCGGACCTGTGGCCGGCGCTCGTGTGCGGCGGGCTGGGCGCGGTGGCAGCCGTGTGCACCGCCGTCGCCACCCGCCGATCAGCCCAGCAGCAGCACTGACCCCAGTCGCCCCACGCCCCCGACCGCCACCGGCCCACGCGATTCGCCGACCGGCCGCCCTGTCTCCACCCACCGCCTGCGGACCAGCCGCGCCGGCACCACCCACCCGCGTCCGGCCACGGCGAGCATTCGTGCGCGCGTCCGGTGGTCCCGGCGAGCATTCCTGCCCGCGGCCAGTCCCGGCGAGCATTCCTGCGCGCGTCCGGCCACGGCGGGCATTCCTGCGCGCGTCCGGCCACGGCGGGCATTCCTGCGCGCGCCCGGTCACTGCGAGCATTCCTGCGCGTGCTGCGTGGTCGGCCCCGTGTCGCGCCCGGCCACCGCGGCGCTGTTTCCGTTGCCCTGCTGTGGGGTCGCTTGTGGGTCGCCCTGGGCGCACCTGTGTCGGCCGGGCCGGTAGCGAAGGGTCGCGCGGCGGGCGGGGCGTTGGGTGGCGAGGGTCGGGTGGTGAAGGTCGGGCGGGGTTGGGGCGGAGGGGTGGCGGGGGCGAGGGTTGGTTGGCGGCCTCGTTGTTTCAACCGACGTTTGAGGTTGATGATAACGGTGTTTTCTTACGTGGCGATGTGACAATCACCCGATCGGGTATCGGGATCGTCAGGTGTCCAGGGATCTGACCAGCGGAAACGTTACCCTCACGGCGAAGCCGCCGCCGGCCGTCGGGCCGGCTTCGAACTCGCCGTCCAGCAGCGCCGCCCGCTCCCGCAGCCCCACCAGGCCATGACCGCCGCTCGGCAACGTGCCGTGGTCGCGCGACGTCTCGGGCGCCTCGTTGCGGACCTCCACCCGCAGCACATCGGCCTCCGCCACCACCAACACCGACGTCGGCGCCCCGCACGCGTGCTTCCGCACGTTGGTCAAAGCCTCCTGCACGGTCCGGTACACGGCACCCGACACCGGGGCCGGCAGGTCGTCCACCGGGCCGCGCACGGTCAGCGTTGCGGGCACGCCGGCGCCGGCCACCAACTGCGGCAGGTCCTCGACCCTCGGCTGGGGCGAGTCGTCACCGCTCGTGGTCCGCAGCACGCTCACCAGCTGCCGCAGCTCGTCCAACGTCCGCGTGCTGAGCATGCGGATCGTGCCCGCCACCTGCTTGGCGTTCGGATCGGCCGCCGCCACCCGCAGCGCCCCCGCCTGCATCGCGATCAAGCTCACCTGGTGCGACACGACGTCGTGCATCTCCCGCGCCAACCTCGCCCGCTCGTCCGCCCGCACGGCGTGGGCGTGCAGCATCCGTTCCCGCTCCCGGCTGGCGGCCAGCTCGGCGATCCGCGCGGACAGCTCCTCCCTCGCGTGCGCGAGCAGGCCGATCGCGATCGGCATCCCCGCGACCAGGCACCCGTAGATGGCGTCGTGCACGTGCGTCTTCCAGCCGAGCTCGACGAAGTCCTCCACCGGCCACAGGAAGAACCGGCTGAACCACACCAACCCGGCGCCGATGTACGTCTGCGTCGACAGCAGCTTGCGCCGCGCCAGGGTGCCCAGCGCGATCATCGCCGCCAGCTGCGCCCACCCCGCCAGGAAACCGGGCACGGTGATCAGCACGACCAGGAACGGGAACCGGCGGCGGAGGGCGACGGCGGCCACGGAGATGATCGACAGCACGTAGTTGTACCGCTCGGCCTCGGGCACGACCCGCAGCCACACGTCGAGCGCGGCGATCGCCACGGCCGCCACGTCGAACGCCAGCTGCCGGTGCTTGCCGAGCAACCGCAGCAGCACCTCGTGGACGGCAGCACGGGGCACCCGCTCGGTCGGAACGCCGTTGACCCGACCGCTCGGCAGCCTCTCGACAGCGTTGCCGGCCAGGGTTCGACCTCCCGTGTCCGCTATCCGCCGGTCCTCACCGTACTGCGCTGTCATCGCGCTTGGCATGACCCGCCCTTCCCGCCCCCGACGTGCTCGATCGACCCGCTCACCCTTCGAGATGCGTTGATTACCCGAACGGGACGCGGAGCGCCGCACAAAATTGCGAGCGCGAACGTCCGCTCAGCGGACACCACCAGGGGGAACGCCCGCGGACGGCGGCCGGCGCGTGCGGCAGATCACGCCCCGACCCCGGATGCGCCACTGCCGCCGGCACCCGGTGAGGTGACGGCGGCAGCGGCGGGACTACCCGGCTCAAGCCAGGGGAGGGGTGAACAGGTCCGGCGCCTTCGCGGCGGCAGCCGGGTCGAGCAGCCACAGGGTGCGGCGCTGTCCCCGGGCTCCGGCGGCGGGCAGCTCCACCTCGCCGGCGCCGGCCAGGCCCTCGGCGACGGCCGCGGCCTTCGCCGCACCCGTCGTCATCAGCCACACCTCGCGGGAGGCGCGGATGGCGGGCAGGGTGAGGCTGACCCGCGTCGGCGGCGGCTTCGGGCAGTCGCGGACCGCGACGACGGCGCGCTCCCGCTCGTGCACCGCGGGCGAGTCGGGGAAGATCGAGGCGACGTGCCCCTCCTCGCCGACCCCGAGCAGGCACACGTCGAACGACGGCACCGAGCCGTGGTCCTCTGGGCGCGCGGCGGCGGCCAGGACGTCGGCGTACGCCTCGGCGGCGGCCTCCGGGTCGTCACCGAACCGCCCGTCGGACGGCTCCATCACGTGCACCCGCGACGCCGGCACCGGGACGTGGTCCAGCAGCGCCTCACGGGCCTGGGTCTCGTTGCGCTCGGGGTGCCCGGCGGGCAGGAACCGCTCGTCGCCCCAGTACAGGTCGACGCGCGTCCAGTCCACCGCGTCCCGCGCGGGCGTGGCGCGCAGGTGCTCCAGCACCGCGATGCCGGTCCGCCCGCCGGTCAGCACCAGCGACGCCGACCCGCGCGCGGTCTGCGCGTCCACCAGGCTGGTCACCAGGCGCGCGGCCGTGGCGGCGGCCAGCAGGTCGCCGTCACGGTGCACCACCACCTCGGGCCGGCTCACGAACCCGCCTTCACCTTGGCCGCCTTCGGCGCGCCGGACTTCGCCTCGCCGTCGGGCGAACCGCCGGACTTCGCCTTCGCGGCCGACGACCGGGCCGACGTCCGCGTGGCCGGCTTGGCAGCGTCGGACGCCTTGCCGGGTTTGCCGGCGGACGCCTTGGCGGCGGGCTCCTTGGCGGCGGGCTTCGACGCGGCCGGCTTGGCGTCACCGGCTGCGGCCACAGCCGCCACCGGCTCGGTCGAAACCGGCGCGGTCGAAACCGGCGCGGTCGAAACCGGCGCGGTCGGAACCGGC
>NZ_JBHTLK010000156.1:0-16788 GCF_042678885.1 Saccharothrix hoggarensis | reverse complement strand
GGCCGACCGGGCCGCCGGGCGCGCCACCGCGGACCCCACCGCCGGGCTGACGCCGCAGCAGGCGCAGATCGCCCGCCTGGTCGCCGAGGGCGCGACCAACCGGGAGGTCGCCGCGCGGCTGTTCCTGAGCCACCGCACCGTCGAGCACCACCTGCGGAACATCTTCGCCAGGCTCGAGGTGCGGTCCCGGGTCGAGCTCACCCGGATGCTCGACTGAACCAGGAGGTCGTGTGGCAATCAGGAGGTCGCGTGCGTGAGGACTACCCGCACTGGCAGCGGATCCCCACCCGGTGGCACGACAACGACGTGTACGGCCACGTCAACAACGTCGTGCACTACGCCTTCATGGACACGGTGATCAACACCTGGTTGATCGCCGAGGGCGGGTTGGACATCCACCGCGGCCAGGCGATCGGGCTGTGCGTCGAGTCCCACTGCAACTACCGCGCGTCCGTGGCGTTCCCCGAGGCGGTCGACGCGGGCCTGCGGATCGGCCACCTCGGCCGTTCCAGCGTCCGCTACGAGCTGGGCTTCTACCCCGAAGGACGGGACGAGGTGGTCGCCGAAGGCCACTTCGTGCACGTCTTCACCGACCGCGGCACCCGCAAGCCGGTGCCGATCCCGACCGAACTGCGTGCCGCGATGGAAGGACTGGTGGTCGCGTGAAGGGCGCCGTGCTGACGGAGGTCGGAGGACCGCTCCAGGTGCTCGACCTCGACCTGGACCCGCCGGGTCCGGGCGAGCTGCTGGTGCGGGTGCGCGCCACCGGGCTGTGCCACTCCGACCTGTCGGTGGTCGACGGCTCGCGCGTCCGGCCGCTGCCGATGGTGCTCGGCCACGAGGCCGCGGGCGAGGTCGTGGAGACGGGGCCCGGCGCGTCGGAGTTCGCCGTCGGCGACCGGGTGGTGCTGTCGTTCGTGCCCGCGTGTGGCGCGTGCCGGCGGTGCGTGTCCGGGCGGCAGGCGCTGTGCGAGCCCGGTGCGGCGGCCAACCGCGAGGGCACGTTGCTGAGCGGCGCACGCCGGCTCCGGCTGCCCGACGGCACGCGGCCGAACCACCACCTGGGCGTGTCCGGGTTCGCCGAGTACGCCGTGGTGTCGGAGAAGTCGGCGACCGCCGTGCCCGCCGACCTGCCGTTCGAGGTCGCGGCCCTGTTCGGGTGCGCGGTGCTCACCGGCGCGGGCGCGGCGTTCCACAGCGCGAACGTGGTGCCGGGGGACCGGGTGGCGGTGTTCGGGCTCGGCGGTGTCGGGCTCGCCGCGCTCCTCGCGGCACGGGCGGCCGGCGCGGCCCAGGTCGTCGCGGTGGACGTGGTGGAGCACAAGCGGGCGCTGGCGCGGAAGCTGGGCGCGACGCACGACGTGGCCGGCGGTCCGGACGCGGTGGCGGCGGTGCGGGACCTGACCGGCGGCGGCGCGGACAAGGTCATCGACACGACCGGGGTCGCGGCCGTGCTGGAGCAGGCGTACCTGGCGACCGCCGCGGGCGGCACGACGGTGACGGTCGGCCTGCCGCACCCCGACCGCACGATCTCGCTCAACGCGTTGAGCCTGGTGGCCGAGGAACGCACCCTGAAGGGCAGCTACCTCGGCTCGTGCGTGCCGCGGCGGGACGTGCCCCGGTTCGTCGACCTCTACCTGGCCGGGCTCCTGCCCGTGCCGGAACTGCTGTCGGGTCGGCTCACCCTCGACGAGGTGAACACCGGGTTCGACCGTTTGGCTTCCGGAGATGCCGTCCGGCAGGTCATCGTCATGTGATCACCCAGCCGGTACCGTTGCCCGGATCGGGTGACGGCTAGGCAGAGGAGTGGTCTTCGGTGCGGAGACGGTCGATGCTCGCGGGTGTGGCGACAGCGGTGGGCGGCATGATCGCGGCGGGCAGCGGGTCGGCCGGCGCGGCCGGGCGGCCCGGCCAACTCGCCCTGTGCGACTACCGGTTGGTGAACCTGGCGCACGTCAACGACCCGGACCGGACGAACGTGTACCCCGGCGACCCGGCGTTCACGCTCACCACCGTCACGACGGTGCCGGAGCACGGGTTCTACCTGCAGTACGTGGAGCAGGGCGAGCACACCGGCACGCACTGGGGCGCGCCCGCCCACTTCAACGACGACCAGCCGTACGCCGACGAGCTGGACGCCGAGGACCTGTTCCTGCCCGCGGTGAAGGTCGACGTGCGGGCGCAGGCCGCCGCGAACGCCGACTACGAGGTGACCGTCGCCGACCTCCAGCGCTGGGAGCAGCGGCACGGCCGCATCCCGAACGAGGCGGCGGTCGTGCTGTGGACCGGGTGGGAGGCCCGCTGGGGCACGCCGGCGTTCTTCAACTTCGACGCCGCCGGCCAGATGCACCAGCCGGGCTTCTCGCTGGAAGCCGTGCAGTGGCTGGTGAACACCGGCCGGCTCGGCCGTCGCGGCGCGCTGGGCACCGACACGTTCAGCCCCGAGCCCGCCACCGACGTCGAGTACCGCGTGTCCAAGCTGCTCTACCGCGAGCACCGGATCAGCCTGGAGATCCTGGCGAACCTGGCGCAGCTGCCCGAGCAGGGCGCGCACATCCTGGTCGGCGGCACGGTCAACCGCCGCGGCTCCGGCTCGCCGGCCAGCATCTACGCGTTCGTGCCCAAGGTGACGGGCCGCTTGCCGCGGGAGGGCCGGTAGTCGCGACGTGTCGGGCCGCCGGCGCCGGGTAACCGGTGGGCTACGTGCCGAGGCGGAAGGATGGCGATGAGCGACACGACGACGGTGAGCAGGTTGCGCAACGTGCTGGGCGACGTGGTCTACCCGGCGGACAAGGGCCAGTTGGTGGACCACGCGTCGCGCAACAACGCGGACGAGGACACCGTCCACGCGTTGCACTCGATCCCGGAGGGACGCTACGAGTCCTTCGACGAGGTGGTCGCGTCGGTCGAGATCGACGAGCGGCGCGACGTCTGACCGCCGCCCGTCACCGGCCGTTCTTGCCGGCCTTGCCGGGGACCTCGTCGGAACCCTTGCCGCGCTTCGGCTTGTCGGCGGCCGGGCCGGCCTGCTCCCGCGTCGAGGCCTCCTGCTCCGGCGTGGCGGGCGGAGGCGTGGTGTCCGCGCCCTGGGGCGTGCCGACGAACCGGGGCTGGACCGGCTCCGGCGACTGGGTCGACGGGACGGGCTCTTCGGGGGCGGCCTGCTGCGTCGCGGTCACGGTCGCGGCCGGCGACGAGGTGGTGGGCCGTTCCTCGGAGATCGCGGCAACCGTGATCGCGAACGCGCCCACCAGCGCGCCCGCCGAGGCCACGAGCCCCTTCCACGGGACGCGCGCGGCACGGGGGAGTTCTTCGGTGGGATCGCCGGTCTCGGGCTCGACGCCCGCGCCGCCGAACAGCGGGGTTCCCGTGCGCAGGGCCGACGCGCAGTCGTGCGCGGTTGGGCGGTCCTGCGGCATGGACGACGTCATCGCCTCCAGCAGTCGGCGGACGTCGGCGGGCAGGTCCTCCGGGACGGCCGGAGCGCGGTGCAGCCGGGCGACCGCTGCCTCGACCTCGGTGCCCTGGTACTCGCGTCGGCCGGTCACGCACTCCAGGAGGACCAGGCCCAGCGCGTAGACGTCGGCCGGGTGGTCGATGTCGGTGCCGAGCACCTGTTCCGGGGCGAGGTACGCGGCGGTGCCCACGAGCTGGTTCGTGCGGGTCAGCCGCGTGGCGCCGGTCAGGTGGGCCAGGCCGAAGTCGGCGAGGTAGGCGTCGCCCTCGTGGTCGAGCAGGATGTTCGACGGCTTCACGTCGCGGTGCACCAGGCCGTGCGCGTGGACGTGCGCCAGCGCGTCGGCCAGCCGGGCGCCGAGCCGGCGCGCCTCGTCGAGGGGCAGCGGGCCGTCGGCGAGCCGGTCGCGCAGGGTCGGGCCTTCGACCAGGCGCAACACGACGAACGGCGTGCGCCCGGTGGTGTCGGCGTCGTAGACGGAGACCAGCGCGGGGTGGGAGAGCCCGGCCAGGACGCGCACCTCGTTGTCGAACCGCTGCGCGCCGGCGGGGTCCAGGCCGGGCAGGAACAGCTTGATGGCGACGTGCCGCTGAAGGACGGTGTCCCAGGCCCGGTGGACCTCGGCCATGCCGCCGATCCCGATGGGTTCGAGGAGCCGGTAGCGGTCGGCCAACACGTTGTCGCTTACCGAGGGTGACACCGCGGTACCTCCGGTCGCGTGAACAGGACGTTCCCGAATGCCCTGACATTGCGCAGCGCAAACAGGGAGTCCTCGCCGAGGTGCGCAACCCGTGTCACTCCTACGGGTGGATGACCAGACCCCGGCCGCCGTCGCGCTTGGCCTCGTACATGGCCTTGTCGGCGCGTTTGAGCACGGACTGGGCGGTGGCCTCGGGGTCGTGGTTCGCGCAGATCACCACGCCGACGGACGCGCTGATCTCCTCGCCGAGCGTGTCGAGGATGCGGAACGCCACCTGCTCGGGCTCCTCCACGCCCTGGACGAGGACGCCGAACTCGTCGCCGCCGAGCCGGGCCACCACGTCGGTGTCGCGGACGCACTGCCGCAGCCGCTGGGCGACCTGTTCGAGCATCGCGTCGCCGTGCGCGTGGCCGGAGGCGTCGTTGACCGCCTTGAAGTCGTCGAGGTCGACGAACAGCAGCCCGAACGGCGTGCCGTCGCGGTGGTGCTCGGTCAGCGCGTCGTCCAGCCTGCGCTCGAACACGGCCCGGTTGGCCAGCCCGGTGAGCGGGTCGTGGTGCGCCTGGTGCGTCAACGTGCGTTCGGAGTCCCGCAACAGCAGGACCAGCTTGGTGTTGTCCACGAGGGTGACGAGCTGCCGCAGGATGACCGCGACGAACACGGTGAAGCCGCAGGCGATCTCGACCCCGTCCAACGGCCGCAGGTCGCCGATGAGCGTGCGGCGCAGCACGAGCACCGTGCTGACCAGCAGCGGGACGTACGGCATCAGCAGGTAGGCCCACTGCCAGGACCGGCGGTTGCGGGTGGACCCGGCCAGCGCGCCCGGCGGCGGCGCGAGCGCGGCCAGCGCGATCAGCGCCGGACCGACCACGAAACCCGCGTTGGCGAGCGGCGGCACCTCGGGCGCCTGGATGCTGACCAGGTAGGCGAAGGCGAAGTCGGACGCGGCGAGGCACACCAGGCCGAGCCCGAGCAGCCGCAGCTGGGGGCGCAGCACGACCTTCCGGTCCGCGCTCAGCACCACCACGATGACCAGCAGCGCGAGGTCGGTCACGGGGTAGGCGATGGCCACCAGGAACGCCGCCGTGCTGGGGTTGCCCGCGGCGACGAGCCCGCCGAGCGACGTCGTCCACGTGAGCACGAACAGCGACCCGACGACGATCAGGCCGTCCAGCAGCAGCACCAGGCGAGCGCTGCGGGACCGGCGGTCCAGCAGGGCGTCGGGCGACTCGGAGCGGCGGAAGTTGCCGATGACCAGCAGCGCGACGAACGCGCACGGGACGATGCTCAGGTACCCGGCGTCCGCGGGCGACGGCGACGGCACGGCCCGCCGCTCGACCAACTGGTACCACGTCCACAGGGCCTGGCCGGTGGACCAGCCGGCCATGCCGAGGCCCATCGCGTACCGCCAGCGCCGGTCCGGGCCCGTGGCGCGGCGCGCCGTCCACCAGCAGCAGCCCGTGGCGAACAGGCCCGTGGCGAGCTGGGCCAGGTCGTCCAGCACGACGGCGGCCTCGCCCTTGACCACGTCGAAGCTCGCGGCCACGGACGCGGCGGTGGCGAGCACCAGCACGACCGAGGCCGTGGTGGCGAACCGCCTCGTCCCGATCACGCCGGCCAGTGTGCCGCATTCGGGTCCCGTCGGCCGGGTCGCCCTGCGAGGATCGGCGGGTGGCAGAGCACGAGGTTCCCGTCGCCGACGACGTGGTGACGGAGCACGACTACGAGCGCTTCGCGCGGCACCGGATCGCGGAACTGGGCGGCAACGCCGACGCGTTCGGCCTCTCCTACAACGTGCTGCACCTGGCCTACATGATGATCACCGACTACGAGGCGCTGGTGCACCGCGAGCAGGGCTGGACCATGCCCGGGTTCCGGTTGATGTTCAAGCTGTGGATCCTCGGCCCGACGCAGCCCGCGCGGTTGGCGGACCTGACCGGCACGACCCGGTCGGCGATGTCGAACCTGATCAACACCCTGGAGCGGGCCGGGCTGGTGGAGCGGACCAGGGACGGCCAGGACCGGCGGGTGGTGTTCGTGGCGCTCACCGACGCGGGGCGCGCCGCCGTGTCGGGGGTCTTCCCGCACCAGAACGGGCGCGAGGCGCGGTGGTTCGAGGTGCTGGACGACGACGAGCGCGAGGTGCTCGTGCGGCTGATCCGACGAGTGGTCGCCGCCCGGCCCAACTAGCACGCCGCTCCCGCGTCTTCTTTCGGCATTGTCGCGAATTCAACGAACGCGCGGTCCGGAAGTGGGATGACACCGCGCGCCGGGCCCACACGTTCAACGGCCCGTACAGCGACAACTGGCAGGCCACCGATTCCACGGACTGGTCCGCCATCGTCTACGCGCCGTGCGGGGAACAGCGGATGCTGAACATCAACACCGAACTCCGGGTCACCGCGGGGACGTCCGCCGGCACGAGCTTCATGGTGATGGATTCGACCGACAGCAACGTGAGCACGACGTACCACTTCTCGTGGAAGCGCTGCTAGCCGCTCACGGGCGACGGTCGACCGGCCCCTGATCTGCGTAATTCGCCGCCGATTTCCGTTCGAGGACGAGTCGGAAGGTGCTCCATGTTCAATTTCGTGGTGGCCGCCAGCATGGCGGCGGCGATCGTCATCCCGCCCGGCGGCGCGCCGAACAGCACACCCCCGCCGGACCACATGACCATCGACGTGGTGACCGTCAACGGATCGGGCTGCCCGGCCGGCACCGCCGCGGTGGCGGTGTCACCGGACAACAAGGCGTTCACCGTCACCTACAGCCAGTTCATGGCGCAGGTCGGTGTCGGGGCGCTGCCCACCGACTTCCGGAAGAACTGCCAGCTCAACCTGAGGCTGAACATCCCGCAGGGGTTCACCTACGGCATCGCGCAGGCCGACTACCGCGGCTTGCGCACCTGGAGCGGGGCGCGACCGGTCTGGAACGGGCGAACTACTACTTCCAGGGCATGTCGCCGACGGCGTACCAGAACCACACCTACGCCGGTCCGCTCAGCGACGACTGGCAGGCGACCGACACCACCGAACTGGCCGCGATCGTCTACCACCCGTGCGGTGAACAGCGCCTGTTCAACATCAACACCGAGTTGCGGGTGAACGCGGGCACGTCCGACCCGACGACGACCACGAGCTTCATGTCGATGGACTCCACGGACGGCAGCGTCGAGACGACGTACCACTTCGCCTGGAAGACCTGCCCGTAGGCGACCGGCTCCGGTGACCGGACCCCGGTGGGCGGCGGGCCCCCGCCCACCGGGGCCGACCGGACCGGACCCGGCGCGCACGAGCGGTGCGGTGTGACGAACGACGTCCCCGCACCGCTTGACCTGGTGCCGAACCTCAAGGCGGTGCTGCTGCTGGGGGTCGTCGCCCGCGACGAGTGGAACCGTCCGGGACCCACGGCCGCGCTGGGCCGCCGCGTCCCGGTGATCACGGCGCCGATGCCGAGCCCGATGGGCCTGCGGCACGCCGGGGCGTCGGACCGCGTGCGAGAGGCGTTCGACCGGCTCGCGGAGGCGCTGGGCTGACGAACCGCGTGGCCGGACGACGTTGGCCGGCCACGCGGGGTAGGGGGTCCCAGGGCGCACGTCGTTGTGCGCCCCGGGACGGCTCACACGAGCGGCCGGTCGGTCGGCTCGATCGGCCGCGGCAGGACGTGCCTGCCGGTCAGGTAGGCGTCCACGCCGGCGGCGGCCGAGCGGCCCTCCGCGATGGCCCACACGATCAACGACTGGCCGCGTCCCATGTCGCCGGCCACGAACACGCCGTCGACGGAGGTGGCGAACGAGTCGTCGCGGGCGACGTTGCCCCGCGGGTCCAGGTCGACGCCCAGGTCGGTGACGAGGCCGTCCTTCTCCGGGCCGACGAAGCCCATCGCCAACGTCACCAGCTGCGCCGGGATCTCCCGCTCGGTGCCCGGCACCGGCTCGAACCGGCCACCGGACGCCTGGACCTCGACCAGCTTCAGCGCGCGCACCGCGCCCTCGTCGTCACCGAGGAACTCCACGGTGGAGACCGAGTACAGGCGCTCGCCGCCCTCCTCGTGGGCCGACGTCACCCGGTACAGCATCGGGTACGTCGGCCACGGGTTGGCCTCGGCGCGCTTCTCCGGCGGCCGGGGCATGATCTCCAGCTGCGTCACCGACAGCGCGCCCTGGCGGTGAGCGGTGCCCACGCAGTCCGCGCCGGTGTCGCCGCCGCCGATCACGACGACGTGCTTGCCCTCGGCGGTGATCGGCGGCACGTCCAGCTCGCCGCGCGCCACCTTGTTCGCCCACGGCAGGTACTCCATCGCCTGGTGCACGCCGGACAGCTCCCGACCCGGCACGGGCAGGTCACGCCACGCCGTCGCGCCGCCCGCGAGGACCACCGCGTCGTAGGACTCCCGCAGCTCCTCGACCGTGACGTCGACGCCGACGTTCACGCCCGTCCGGAACTCGGTGCCCTCGGCCCGCATCTGGTCGAGCCGGCGGTCCAGCCGCCACTTCTCCATCTTGAACTCGGGGATGCCGTACCGCAGCAACCCGCCGATGGCGTCGGCCCGCTCCAGCACCACCACGTCGTGGCCGGCGCGGGTCAGCTGCTGCGCGGCGGCCAGGCCCGCGGGCCCGGAGCCGACCACGGCGACCTTGCGGCCGGTGCGCGTCGCGGGCGGCTGCGGCGTCACCCAGCCCTCGTCCCAGGCCCGGTCGATGATCGAGATCTCGACCCGCTTGATGGTGACGGGATCGCCGTTGATCCCCACCACGCACGCGGCCTCGCACGGAGCCGGGCACAACGTCCCCGTGAACTCGGGGAAGTTGTTTGTGGCGTGCAGGCGTTCCGACGCCAGCCGCCAGTCCTCCTTCCACACCAGGTTGTTCCAGTCGGGGATCAGGTTCCCGAGCGGACAGCCCTGGTGGCAGAACGGGATGCCGCAGTCCATGCACCGGCCGGCCTGCTTCTCCAGCTTGGGCCGCTCGAACTCCTCGTAGACCTCGCGCCAGTCGCGCAGGCGCAGGAACACGGGACGGCTGCGGGGGGTCTCACGCTCGGTGGTGAGGAACCCACGAGGGTCAGCCATGAGACGCCTCCATGATCGCTTCGTTGACGTCCCGGCCCTCCAGCTCGGCCCGGGCCTGTGCCGCCAGGACCCGCTTGTAGTCCTTCGGCATGACCTTGGTGAACCGCTCCACCGCCAGGTCCCAGTCGGCGAGCAGCGCGTGCGCCACCGCCGAGTCGGTCTCCAGGTAGTGCTTCTCCACCGCGCCGCGCAGGAACTCGCGGTCCGCGTCGGCCAACGGGTCGAGGTCCACCATCTCGGGGTTGACCCGCGGCACGGCCGCGTCCAGCACGTAGGCGATGCCGCCGGACATGCCCGCGGCGAAGTTGCGCCCGGTCGGGCCGAGCACGACCACCCGACCGCCGGTCATGTACTCGCACCCGTGGTCGCCCACGCCCTCGACGACGGCCAGCGCGCCCGAGTTGCGCACGCAGAACCGCTCGCCGACCTTGCCGCGCAGGAAGATCTCGCCGCCGGTCGCGCCGTAGCCGATCACGTTGCCCGCGATGATGTGCTGCTCGGCGGCGAACTGCGCGTCGGGCACCGGCCGGATGACGATCCGCCCGCCGGACAGGCCCTTGGCCACGTAGTCGTTGCCGTCGCCGATGAGCCGCAACGTGATGCCGCGCGGCAGGAACGCGCCGAACGACTGGCCCGCCGTGCCGGTGAACGTGATGTCGATGGTGTCGTCGGGCAGGCCCTCGCCGCCCCACCGCTTGGTCACCTCCGAGCCGAGCATGGTGCCGACGGTGCGGTTCACGTTGCGCACCGGCAGTTCCAGCCGCACCCGGTCACCGGACGCGATCGCGCCCTCGGCGAGCTGGATCAGCGTGTTGTCCAGCGCCTTGTCCAGCCCGTGGTCCTGGGCCACGACCTGGTGCCGCGCCGCGCCTTCCGGCAGCTCCGGCACGTGGAAGATCGGCGAGAGGTCGAGCCCGGCCGCCTTCCAGTGGTCCACGGCCGCCCGCGTGTCGAGCAGGTCCGCGTGCCCGACGGCCTCGGCCAGGGTGCGGAAACCGAGCTGCGCCAACAGCTCCCGCACCTCCTGCGCGACGAACTCGAAGAAGTTCACCACGTGCTCGGCCTTGCCCGCGAACTTCGCCCGCAGCACCGGGTTCTGCGTGGCCACGCCGACCGGGCAGGTGTCCAGGTGGCAGACCCGCATCATGATGCAGCCCGACACGACCAGGGGAGCGGTGGCGAAGCCGAACTCCTCCGCGCCGAGCAGCGCCGCGATCACCACGTCCCGCCCGGTCTTCAGCTGGCCGTCGGTCTGCACCACGATCCGGTCGCGCAACCGGTTGGCCAGCAACGTCTGCTGCGTCTCGGCCAGGCCCAGCTCCCACGGACCGCCCGCGTGCTTGATGGACGACAGGGGAGAGGCTCCGGTGCCGCCGTCGTGGCCCGAGATCAGCACGACGTCCGCGTGCGCCTTGGAGACGCCCGCCGCGACCGTGCCGACGCCGACCTCGGAGACGAGCTTCACGTGGATGCGCGCCGCCGGGTTGGCGTTCTTCAAGTCGTGGATCAGCTGGGCCAGGTCCTCGATCGAGTAGATGTCGTGGTGCGGCGGCGGCGAGATCAGGCCGACGCCGGGCGTGGAGTGCCGGGTCTTGGCGATCCACGGGTACACCTTCGCGCCGGGCAGCTGGCCGCCCTCGCCGGGCTTCGCGCCCTGCGCCATCTTGATCTGGATGTCGTCCGCGTTGACCAGGTACTCGCTCGTCACGCCGAACCGGCCCGACGCCACCTGCTTGATCGCCGAACGGCGGGAGTCGCCGTTGGCGTCGGGGGTGAACCGCTCGGCGTCCTCGCCGCCCTCGCCGGTGTTGGACTTCGCGCCCAGCCGGTTCATCGCGATCGCCAGCACCTCGTGCATCTCCTGCGAGATGGACCCGTAGGAGATGGCGCCGGTGGCGAACCGCTTCACGATGGACGAGACCGGCTCGACCTCCTCGATCGGCACCGGCTCGCGCACGCCCTCCTTGAACGCGAACAGCCCGCGCAGCGTCAACAGCCGCTTGGCCTGCTCGTCCACCGCGCGCGTGTACTCCTTGAAGATGTCGTAGCGCCCGGTGCGGGTGGAGTGCTGGAGCTTGAACACGGTCTGCGGGTTGAACAGGTGCGCCTCGCCCTCGCGGCGCCACTGGTAGTCGCCGCCGACCTCCAGCTCCCGGTGGTGCGGCCGCAGGCCGTCGGGCGGGAACGCCGTCCGGTGCCGCCGCGCGACCTCCTCGGCGATGACGTCGAAGCCGACGCCGCCGAGCCGCGAGGTGGTGCCGGTGAAGCAGGAGTCCACCACCTCGTCGCCGAGGCCGATCGCCTCGAAGATCTGCGCGCCGGTGTAGGACGCGACGGTCGAGACGCCCATCTTGGACATCGTCTTGCGGACGCCCTTGCCCAGCGCCTTGATCAGGTTGCGGGTGGCGACCTCCGGCTCGACGTCGGCCAGCTCCTCCACCGACGCCATGGCCAGGTAGGGGTTCACCGCCTTCGCGCCGTAGCCGATGAGCAGCGCGATGTGGTGCACCTCGCGCGCGTCGCCCGCCTCCACGATCAGGTCGACCTGGGTGCGGGTCTTCTCGCGCACGAGGTGGTGGTGCACCGCGCCGGTGAGCAGCAGCGACGGGATCGGCGCGTGGGTCGCGTCCACGCCCCGGTCCGACAGCACGACCAGCCGCGCGCCGTCCTCGATGGCCTGCGACACCTCGGCCCGGATCTCGTCCAGCCGGCGCACCAGCGCCTCGCCGCCGCCCGCGACCTCGTACAGGCCGCGCACGGTGAAGGTGCGGAACTCCGGCAGGGTGCCGTCGTCGTCCACGTGGACGAGCTTGGCCAGCTCGTCGTTGTCCAGCACCGGGAACGGCAGCGAGATCCGCCGGCACGACGACGCGTCCGCGCTCAGCAGGTTCGGCTCCGCGCCGAGCGTGGCGTGCAGCGAGGTCACCAGCTCCTCGCGGATCGCGTCCAGCGGCGGGTTGGTCACCTGGGCGAACAGCTGGGTGAAGTAGTCGAACAGCTGCCGCGGGCGGTCCGACAGCGGCGCGAACGGGGCGTCGTTGCCCATGGAGCCGATCGGCTCCGCGCCGGTGCGCGCCATCGGGTTGAGCAGGAGGGCCATCTCCTCCTCGGTGTAGCCGAACGCCTGCTGACGACGCACGAGGGACGAGTGCGTCGGCACCTCGCGCTCGCGCGCGGGCAGGTCCGCCAGGTGCAGGATGCCCTCGGCCACCCACTCCTGGTACGGGTGCTCGGCCGCGAGCTGACCCTTGATCTCCTCGTCGTCGATGATCCGCCCCTGGGCGGTGTCGACGAGGAACATCCGGCCCGGCTCCAGCCGGCCCTTGCGCACGATCGTGGCCGGGTCGAACTCCAGCACGCCCGCCTCGCTGCCGAGCACGACCAGGCCGTCCTCGGTGACCCAGTACCGGGCCGGGCGCAGGCCGTTGCGGTCCAGCACCGCGCCGATCAGCGTGCCGTCGGTGAACGACACCAGCGCCGGGCCGTCCCACGGCTCCATGAGCGTGGAGTGGAACTCGTAGAACGCGCGCCGTTGCGCGTCCATCTCGGCGTGGTTCTCCCACGCCTCGGGGATCATCATCAGCACCGCGTGCGGCAGGCTGCGCCCGCCGAGGTGCAGCAGCTCCAGCACCTCGTCGAACGTCGCCGAGTCGCTCGCGCCGCGGGTGATGACCGGGAACACCCGGGACAGGTCGCCGGGGATGAGGTCGGTGGCGAGGACCGACTCGCGCGCGTCCATCCAGTTGCGGTTGCCGCGCAGGGTGTTGATCTCGCCGTTGTGCGCCACGTACCGGTACGGGTGGGCCAGCGGCCACGACGGGAACGTGTTGGTGGAGAACCGGGAGTGCACCAGGCCGATGGAGCTCGTCACCCGCTCGTCGGTGAGGTCGGGGAAGAACTTCTCCACCTGCGGCTCGGTGAGCATGCCCTTGTAGACGATGGTGCGCCCGGACAGGCTCGGGAAGTACACGTCCGTGGCGTGCTCGACGCGCTTGCGGACGACGAAGGCCAGCCGCTCCAGCTCCAGGCCGTCCGGGGCCGCTCCGCCGGGGCGGGGTCCCTCGGGACCGGCGAGGAAGAGCTGGCTGAACGCGGGCATGGTGGTCTTCGCGGTGGGGCCGACGTGGTCGGCGTCCACCGGGAGTTCGCGCCAGCCGAGGACGGTGGCGCCCTCCTCGCGGGCGATGCGCTCGATCTCGGCCTTGACCTCGTCCTGGCCCTCGTGCGGGAGGAACGCGGTGCCGACCGCGTAGCCGCCCGGCTCGGGCAGCGGGAAGCCGACGACCTCGCGGTAGAACGCGTCGGGCACCTGGATCAGGATGCCCGCGCCGTCGCCGGTGTCCGGCTCGGCGCCACGCGCGCCCCGGTGCTCGAGGTTGCGCAAGGCCACCAAGGCCTGGCTCACGATCGCGTGATTTCTGCGACCGGCCAGGTCTGCGACGAACGCGACGCCACAGGCGTCGTGCTCGTACTGCGGGTCGTAGAGGCCGCCTCGCGGCTGGTGGTGGGTCACAACGGGCCCTCCCGTGGCGTCGTCTGTTCGCCCTCGTCTTTTGGGCAAACGGATGCGGCCGAACGCCCCGCGCGCGGCTTTACGCGGACAGCTCGGCCTGCTGGTACTGGCTGTGGATCCACGCCCGAGAGATCGTCGGCGTGGGACCGCACTCCGTTGTGCGGGACAACTGCACTTCCTTGTGCGCGCTCCCGGCGACCGGATGGGGTCGTCGAGGTGGCGCTGAGCGGTGCACCGGGGTTGCCGGGGTCTTGTGACGATAGTGTGAATTCGCGGTTATGGCTCTAGTCCGAGAGGGCGTCGTGGTGAATCACACCACTACTTGACGCCGTTCCGACCAGCGAGGTAGGGCTGGTCGGCCTAGAGTTTCGGCGAGTTCTATCGCTTCAGTGCAGTCTGAAATCAGCCTTTGGCGCGTCGGGAAGCTCTCAGGCAGCCGGCGGCGACGAGGAGGCACAAGCCCGCCACGGCGGTCTGCCACCACGCCGCCTCGCTCACCGCGACGATGACGTTCACGCCCGCCACCAGCGCGAACAGCGCCGCGAGGAGGGTCCAGACCCGGCGTTCGGCCTTCTCGTCGCGGGGGAACAGGACGAAGGTGGGCGGGTGCGTCACGGCGGAGACCTCCAGTCCGGGCTTGTCGCGCTCAACGGTGACAAGTCGGCTGCGGGTACCCGCACATTGCGTAGTCCACACCTTCGGGTGGTGACTTTTTTCGGACGGCTACGGAGGGTGTGCGCGCTCCGTGACTTCGGTCAGCCGACCGCTACGCCGAACAGGAGACCGACGTAGTACGTGACGACCATCGTGAGGCTGCCGACGACGACGTTCCGCCGCACCGCCCGGCCCACGCGGCTCGACCCGAGCCTGGCGCTGACCACCCCCGTCAGCGCCAGGCCCACCAGCACGGCCAGCGCGCACGCCCACACCCGCCAGGCCGTCGGCGGCAGCACGATGGCGACCAGCGGGATCACCGCGCCCGCCGCGAACGCCACCAGCGACGCCCACGCGGCCTGCCACGGGCTGGTCAGGTTGTCCGGGTCGATCTGGAGCTCGGCCTCGGCGTGGGCGCGCAGCGCGTCCTGCTCGGTCAGCTCGCGCGCCACCTTCGCGGCCAGGTCCTCGGACAGGCCCTTGTCCTGGTAGATGCCCGCCAGCTCGCGCTCCTCCTCCTCGGGCATCTCCCGCAGTTCGCGCTCCTCCAGCCGGAGCGCGGCGCGCTCGGTGTCCCGCTGGGTGCTGACGGAGACGTACTCGCCGCCCGCCATCGACAGCGAGCCCGCGACGAGCCCGGCGACCCCCGCGGCGAGGATGGTGGTGCGGTCCGCGGTCGCGCCCGCGACGCCGACGACGAGTCCCGCCGTCGAGACGATGCCGTCGTTCGCGCCGAGGACACCGGCGCGCAGCCAGTTGAGCCGGCCGGAGAGGTCGTCGCGGTGCGGTTCGCCGGGGTGCGTCATGACCGCGATCGAACCACCACTCGGCCATCGGGTGGAGTCCGCCACGCGAACGGGTGAGAGGCTGGACAGGGGGCCGGTGTCGGACGGTGAGCGGCCCGTGATCGGCCCCGGGGGTGACGAATCGGTGGCCGCGCGCGGGTTCCCTGTGATCAACTCCTGGACGGCGGAACGGGGGAGCGGTGGTCAGCAGGCGCGCGGTGTTGCTCGGGGCGGGCGCGGTGGTCGGGTTGGGCGCGTCGACGCTGCCGCCCCGACCCGCCCGGCGGCGGGTCGAGCCGTGCGCCGAGTGGGGCGCCCTGCCGCCCGCCGACCGGCCGGTGAGGGTGGACCGGAAGCCGGTGCGCCTCCTGATCCACCACACGGCCACCGAGAACGTGGCGGACGGGTCGCGGCGGCACGCGCACGAGCTGGCCAGGTTCTTCCAGCGCCTGCACGTGGGCCACGGGTGGGGCGACACCGGCCAGCACTTCACCGTCACGCGGGGCGGCGTGGTGCTGGAGGGGCGGCACGGGAGCCTGGACGCGCTGCTCGCGGGCGACCGGATGGTCGAGGGCGCGCACGCGTTCGGGCAGAACCGGAACTCGATCGGCATCGAGAACGAGGGCACGTACGTCGACGGGACGCCGCCCGCCGCGCAGTGGGACGCCCTGGTGTGGCTGTGCGCGGTGGTCTGCCGCCAGTACGGCATCCCGCCCCGGGAGATCCACGGCCACCGGGACTTCTGGGACGGCACGGTGTGCCCCGGCGACGCGTTCCACGCGCTGCTGCCGAGGCTGCGGGCCGAGGTCGCGCTGGCCTAGCGGCCGGCTCGTGCGGGTTGGCCGGGTTGCCTGGGCCGGCTGGGTCGGCCGAGTTGACCGAGTTGGGCGGGTCGCCCGAGTTGGACGAGTTGGGTGGGTCGGCGGCACGGGCTCGCCGGCGTCACCTCACACGTCGAAGTTTGTTCCGCTAGCCGGTCTCCACGATGCGCCACTGCGGCCCGCCGACCCAGGTCGCCTCCAGCCGTGACCGGTGGCCGGGGCCGGTGAACTCGACCACGACGGCGTCCGCGGGCTGCTCGACGGTGGCCGCGAAGCCCTGGCGCGGCGTGGCGGAGATGGGGTCGATCCCGCTGCGCGAGAAGCGGATCGCGGCCACGCCGCCGTGCAGGCGGAAGCTGCGCAGGTACACCGGCTCGCCGTCCTGCTCGGTCCACGTGCCCGCCTCGGACGGGAGGGGCGGCGGTGTGGTGGTAGTGGTCGTGGTGGTGGCGACCGCCGTCGTGGTCGGGGCGGCCGTCGCGACCACCGCCACCGTCGTCGTGGTGGTCGGGGCGACCGTGGTCGTCGTGGTGGTGGTGCGGATCGCGGATGACTGCGTGGGCCCCGCGACGACGCGAGGACGTTCGGGGACGCCCGCGTCGAGCACGAACCGGATGCCCAGCCAGGACAGCGCCACCGCGACCGCCGTCGACGCCGACCACGCGGCGAGGTACTGCAGGCCCCTGGTCACGCGGTCATCCTGCCGGCGGGCCCGTGGGCGCGAACCCCTGGCCGGGCGGCGTGGACGACGGGCATGGGCGGCGGGCGCGGTCAGGCGGCGGGGCCGG
>NZ_JBHTLK010000155.1:0-16822 GCF_042678885.1 Saccharothrix hoggarensis | reverse complement strand
CCCACGGCCTGCCGTGCCCGCCGTGCGGTGCCGCGGCCTGCGGCGCCCGCCCGCCGGAGCCGCGCCGTGACATGCGGAGACGTGCCATGCGGAGCCGGGTCATGACGTGAGTGCGGTGCGGTGCCGTGTGGAGCCGGGCCGTGCGGAGCCGTGGCGGGCCGTGCGGTGGCGATGCGGTGTCATGCCATTTCGCGGGGAGGGTCAGCGGAGCGGCGTGACGCTGACGTCCCGCGCGCTCAGCTCCGCCCCGCACTCCTCGCACGCCACGTGCACCCCGACGTCGCCGCCGCACGAGCGGTGGTGGAGGTCGAACGACCGCCCCTCGGCCGGCGCCATCCAGCGGTCGCCCCACTTCCGCAGCGCCATCAGCACGGGGTAGAGGTCGAGCCCCTTCTCGGTCAGCCGGTACTCGTACCGCGTCCGCACGTCCTTGTACGCCTCGCGGCGCAGGATTCCCTCCTCGACGAGCGTGCCGAGGCGCTCGGTCAGCACGCTGCGCGAGATGTCCATCGAGGACTGGAAGTCCTCGAACCGCCGCGTGCCCAGGAACGCCTGCCGCAGCAGCAGCAACGTCCACCGCTCGCCCAGCAGGGCGGCGGGCAGCGACACCGTGCACAACTCGTCGGCAACCTTCACTGGGGCCATGCCCACCGACAATACCCCTTGCGTTCGAAAAACGAATCCAGGTAGGGTTCGGAATCCGAACCCAAGGGGCGTCCGTCATGAGAGTCCGCGAAATGCATTCCGCCGAGGCGGGCGACGCCGTCGACGCCGTCTTCCACGGCCTGTCCCCGCGCAGCCGCTACCTGCGCTTCCACGCGCCCGTGCCCCGCCTCACCGCGTCCATGCGCCGCCGCCTCACCGACCTCGACGGCCACCGCAAGGCCGCCGTCGTCGCCGAGTGCCGCCGCCAACCCATCGGCATCGCCCGACTCATCGCCACCGGCGACGACGCCGCCGAGATCGCCCTCGCCGTCGTCGACCCCTGGCAGCGCCGAGGCGTCGGCACGAAGCTCATCGCCGCGCTCAGCCGCCTCGCCACCGACCTGCGCTACGCCGAGCTGCACGGCGACGTCCTCGGCGAGAACCAGCCCATGCTGCACCTCGTCCGCCGCGCCTTCCCCGGCGCGCGCCTCACCAGGGCCGAGGACGACATCGTCCGGGTGACGTACCCGCTCACGTTCGAGTTGACCCACGAGGACCTGGTGGCGGGCCTCCGGTGGTGAGCACAATGGCCCGTATGCGACGGGTCTTCGGGTTGGCGCTCATCCTGGTCCTGCTGTCACCGCCGGCGATGGCGGCCACCCCGCCGGGCGACCAACCCCTGCCCGGCTACACGATCAACAACCCGCCGCTCCCGCCCGCGCAGGTCGGCGGCCAACCGTCACGGGTGCTGCAAGGCGTCCACGAGCACGCCGCCTACACCATCGAGGTCCCGCCGAACTGGAACGGCCGCCTCGCCATGTGGGCCCACGGCTACCGCGGCGCGAGCACCGTCCTCACCGTCGACCCGCCCGGCTACGGCCTCCGCCAGAAACTCCTCGACCAGGGCTTCGCCTGGGCCGCCTCCAGCTACTACGCCAACACCTACGACGTCGAAGCCGGCGTCCGCGGCACCCACGCCCTCGCCCGGCACTTCCACAAGCTCGTCGGCAAGCCCAAGGACACGTTCATCGCGGGCGTCTCCATGGGCGGCCACGTCATCGGGCGCTCGCTGGAGCAGTTCCCCGGCTTCTACCAGGGCGCCCTGCCGCTGTGCGGCGTGCTCGGCGACCACGAGCTGTTCGACTTCTTCCTCGACTACAACCTCACCGCGCAGGCCATCAGCGGCATCCGCGCCTGGCCCGCCCCCGCCGACTACCTCAGCGCCGTCGTCCCGCGCATCCAGGCGGAACTCGGCCTCACCGGCACGCCCAACGAGCGCGGCGCGCAGTTCGCCGCCGTCGTCACCCACCGCAGCGGCGGCCCTCGTCCCGGCGCGGCGCAGGCGTTCGCGTTCTGGAAGGACTTCCTGTTCGGCGTCGCGGCCGACGCGTCGGGCGACGACCTCTCGGCCAACCCCGGTCAGCTCGCCACCAACGCCGTGACCCGGTACGAGCCGAACGCGCCGGTCGACGTGAACCGCGAGGTCCAGCGCGTCCTGCCGGAGAACCTCAAGGCGAGGCTCACGCCGAGGCTCACCGAGGTGCCGGCCATCGCCGGCCGCCCCACCGCTCCGGTGCTCTCGCTGCACGACCTCGGCGACCTGTTCGTGCCGTTCTCCATGGAGCAGATCTACAAGCGGGACGTCCAGCGCAACGGCCGCGGCCACCTGCTGGCGCAGCGCGCTATCCGTGCCGTCAACCACTGCGAGTTCAGCCCGAACGAGGTCGGGCGGGCGTGGGACGACCTGGTGACGTGGGCCGACACCGGCCGCCGGCCCGCCGCCGACGTCGTGGACGACCCCGCCGTCGTGGCCGCGCCGAACTACGGGTGCCAGTTCACCGACCCCACCGCCTACACGGCGCCCAACACGACCCGCCGCCTCTTCCCGGCCTGCTGACGCCCAGGTCGCGCGGCGCGACCTGAACGCTTGACGTGACCTGGACCCTCCCGGCTAACGTGGCGTCGTCGTTGCGGAAAGCGCTTACCATCGCTTCTCGGGGGTAGCAGGAATGGCACGCAGGCGGTACGCGGTCGTCGGGACCGGGGCGAGGGCCGAGCAGCACGTCGACGCGATCGTCCAGCACACCGAGCACGGCGAGCTGGTCGCGTTCTGCGACGTGAACCCCTCCCGCATGGCCGCCCACAACGACCGCCTGCGAGCCCGCCACCACCGCCCCGTGCCGACCTACGCCGCCGAGGACTTCCTCCGCATGATCGAGGCCGAGCGGGTGGATGTCGTGGTCGTCACCACCGTCGACCGGCACCACGTCACGTACATCGTGGAGGCGCTGGACGCCGGGTGCGACGTCGTCACCGAGAAGCCGATGACGGTCGACGCGCCGAGCGTCGGCAAGGTCTTCGACGCGGTGGAGCGCAACGACGGGCAGGTGACCGTCGCGTTCAACTACCGGTACAACCCGGTGCACGAGAAGGTCCGCGAGCTGCTGATGGGCGGCGCCGTCGGCGAGATCGGTTCAGTGCACTTCGAGTGGCTGCTGGACGTGCGCCACGGCGCCGACTACTTCCGCCGTTGGCACCGGGACAAGGCGAACTCCGGCGGCCTGCTGGTGCACAAGTCGACGCACCACTTCGACCTGCTCAACTGGTGGGTCGACTCCGCGCCGGAGGTCGTGTACGCGCAGGGCAGGCTCTTCTTCTACGGGGAGGAGAACGGCAAGCGCCACGGCCACCACCGGCCGTACGAGCGCGTCCACGGCTCGCCGGACGCCCTGACCGACCCGTTCGCCTTGCACATCGACCGCGACCCCTGGCTCCGCCGCCTCTACCTCGACGCCGAGCACCACGACGGCTACCACCGCGACCAGAACCCGTTCGCGCCCGGCGTGTCCATTGAGGACGACCTGTCGGTGCTGGTCCGCTACGCGAACGGCGCCAACCTGACCTACCACCTCACCGCCTATTCACCCTGGGAGGGCTACCGGCTGATGGTCAACGGCAGCCGGGGCAGGCTCGAACTCGAGGTCGTCGAGAACACCTGGGTCAGCGGCCAGCAACCCGCGGTCCACGGCAAAGCGCCCAACCCGGAAGCCTCCTCGACCCGCCTGACCGTCCAGCCCCTGTTCGGCCGAGCCGAGGAGATCCCCCTCCCGCCGGGAGGCGCAGGCCACGGCGGCGCCGACGCCCGGATGACCGGCGTCCTCTACGGCCCACCGCCCCCACCCGACCCGCTCGGCCGCCAGGCCACCCACCGAGACGGCGCCCTCTCGCTGCTCACCGGCTTCGCCGCCAACCGCAGCCTCGAATCAGCCACCCCAGTCCGCGTGGTGGACCTGCTAGACCTCCGCTAACCCCCAACCCCCCACGGACGCGCTCGCCCCCACTGGGCGCGCTCGCCACCGCCGCCCGCTCGCCCCCGACTGGGCGCGCTTGACTCCCCGACTGGGCGCGCCGGACCGCCGGCTTGGATCTTCCCGTCGCTGAGCAGGGCTTTCCGTCGTTGGGTTCGGCCTGCCAGCCCTCCCCGTGCTCGCCAGCCACCGTGCTCCCCAGCGCCGTCCGCTCGCGCTCGTCGCGCTCGTGGCGCGCTCGTCGCTCGCATCGGCCCTCGGGCCAGGGCCGCCTCGGGTTCGCCTCCCAGCCTGGGCCGCCCCGCCGCCGCCTCCTTCTCTCCCGGCAACGTTTCACACAGCTGAAACGGTGCCACCGGCCGCGCGGTTCGCACGTTTGGGTGATCATGGAGCTTGCTCCGAAAGACTTGCGGTGCGGCGGTAGCCTGACTCGGTGCCGCTCTTGGGACCAGCCGACGAGTTGCCGCATCCGCCGCGCCGGGTGCTCGTGGCCGGCACGTCGGGCTCGGGGAAGTCGACCATGGCGAGCCTCGTCGCGCGCACCCTCGGCCTGTCCTATGTGGAGATGGACTCGCTCTTCCACGGTCCACAGTGGACGCCCCGGCCGGAGTTCGAGGACGACGTCCGGCGGTTCGTGAAACGTCACGCGTGGGCGACGGAGTGGCAGTACCGGGCGGCGCGTCCGGTGTTGTTGGCGCACGCCGACACGTTGGTCTGGTTGGACCACCCCCGGCACGTCGTGATGCGGCGGGTGGCGGTGCGGACGGCGGTGCGCCGGTTCCGCCGCCAAGAGCTGTGGAACGGCAACGTGGAACCGCCCCTGCGCACGGTCTTCACCGATCCGGAGCACCTGCTGCGGTGGGCGTGGAAGTCGCACAACCGCACCGCGGAGCGGGTCCGCGCCGTCCTCCGGGGCGAGCACGGCGACCGGCTCGCGGTGGTGCGGTTGCGCGGGCAGCGCGAGGTCGACCAATGGCGGTCAGGCCCGTTGCGACGGGCCGCCGAACGCGGCGAGGAGTCGGTGCGATGAGTGAGCGGACGGCGCTGGTGCTCGGTGGCACCGGCATGTTGAAGGGCTGCGCGGAGGAGCTGGTGGCCCAGGGCTGGCAGGTGGTGCTCCCCAGCCGCCGGCCCGACCCGGCGTTGGGACGCGCGGCGAAGGCGGCGCTGCGCGGCGGCGGCCACGTCCCGCAGGTCAGCCGGACGGACGCGGACGGGCGAAGAGACGGCTCGCGGGTGGCGGTGGTCGCCGACTGGACCCGGCCGCAGGAGCTGGCGGAACGGGTCGAGGCGGTGATGGAACGCCCCGCGGACCTGCTGGTGGCGTGGGTGCACGCGAGCTACCGGGACGCCGTGCTGAAGGCCGTCGCACCCCTCCTCGCCCCGCACGCCCCGGTCGTCGAGGTGCACGACAGCGGCGCGATCCACCCGGTGCGCGGCGTGCCCGACCCGGCGTTGGACGGCCACCCGACCCAGCAGGTGGTGCTGGGGTTCGTGCGGCACGGCGGCAGCACCCGCTGGCTCAGCCACGAGGAGACGTCGGTCGGCGTGCTCGAAGCGGTCCACCGCGCGCTCGACGGCCGGCCGCCCTCGATCCACCAGGTCGGCGAGGTCGACACCTGGGTGATGCGCCACTAGCCGTGACGGCGCCGGCCGAAACGGCACCAGCAGTACCGCGGGCCCGGTGCGGAGGACGACCGGCAACCTCCGCACCGGGGTCGACCACCCTGCCGGTGAGGCCTAGCTCGGCCGCAGCCCCCGCACCAGCGACAACACCGACTCCCGCACGTCGGCGAGGCTGCGCTCGGGCTGGAACACCTGCCAGTCCAGCGCGATCACCAGCAGCGTGCCGAACAACGCGGCCGACGCCGTCCCCACCTGCACGCCCTCGGGCAGCCGACCCGTGTCGGCCAACCGCTGCATCTGCCCCCGCACGATGGACACGATGTCGTCGCGCAGCAGGCTCAACGTGCCGTGCCACTGGCCGGGGGTCCGCCACAGCTCGGACACGAGCAGCTGCCCGAACGCCGGGTACTCGGCGAAGAACCCGAGCATCCCGTCCACCAGCGACGCCATCGCCGACGCCGTGTCGTCCTCCTCCTCGGCCACCTTCAGCCGTGCCGCGAGCAGGTCGACGCCGTGCCGCAGCAGGGCGTCCACCAGCGCGTCCTTGCTGGCGAAGTTGTAGTAGACGGTGCCCTTCGCGACCCCGGCCTCGGCCGCGATCTCGTCCACGGTGACGCTCGCCGCGCCCCGCTCGCCGACGAGCCGCAGCGCGGCGTCGAACAGCTTCTGCTTGGTGGCCGCGGTGCGGCCGGGGCGGGTCACAGCACCAGTTCGGGCTTGAGGCGAGACGGGGTCCACACCCGCTGCTTGTACGCGGCGAGCGTCGCCAAGGCAAGGCCCGCGACGAGGTAGCCGACGAGGACCAGGGCGTCCAGGCCGACGCCGCCCAGCGATCCGCCGTACATGAGGTGCCGCAGCCCGTCCACGGCGTAGCTCATGGGCAGCCCGTGGTGCAGCGGGTACAGCGGCACGGGGATGGTCTGCCACGGGAACGTGCCGCCCGCGCTGACGAGCTGGAGGATCAGCAGCACCAGCCCGATGAACTTGCCGACCGCGCCGAACAGGGCGTTCAGCGCGTGCAGCACCGCCACGAACGTCGCCGACACCAGCAGCAGGAACGCCAGCGCCCCCACGGGGTGCGAGGGTCGGATGTCCACGACCAGCGTGACCACCGCGAACATCACCACGACCTGTGCCGCCCCCAGGAGCGCACCGGGCAGCCACCCGCCCAACGCCACCCGCAGCGGCGACTGCCCGCCCGCGAGACCACGTCGGGACAGTGGCCTGAGCAGCAGGAACAGCACGAACGCGCCGATCCACGTCGCGAGCCCGAGGAAGAACGGGGCCAGGCCCGCGCCGTAGCTGCCCGCGGACGTCTGGCTCACGCCGCGCACGGTCACCGGGTCGCCGATCGTCCGCGCGGTCGACTCGCGGGTCGGGTCGTCGGGGTTCGGGATCTCCGCGACGCCCGCCGCCAGCCCGTCGCGGAGCCGGGCGGAGCCGTCCACGAGCTGCTCCGACCCGTCACGCAGCCGCGCCGCGCCGTCCCGGGCCTGCCCGGCTCCCGACGCGACCTGCGCCGCGCCGTCGTTCAACCGGGTGATCGCGCTGGTCAGCTCGGGTGTGCTCGCGGCGAGCGCGGCCGCGCCGTCGGACACCTGCCGCGCGCCGTCCGCCAACGTCCGCAGCTGCCCGGCGGTGCCCTGGACCTTGGCGTTGGCGTCGTCCACGGGCTTGCGGGCCTCGCCCAACGCGCCGAGCACGCGGCGCACTTCTTCTTCGGAGAACCCGAGCGCACGCAGGCGCGCGGCCACGTCCCCGTTCACGGTGTCGAGCCGGGTGACGACGTCCTGCGCCTTGGCGGCGTAGTCCTCGGCGGTCCTGGCGACGGTCTCGTTGCCGTCGGCCACCTGCCGCGCGCCGTCCGCGAGCTGCTGCGACCGCCGCGGCAGGTCGGCCGTCGAGTCGCGCAACGCGGTGAGCCCGGTCGACACCCGGGACGCGCCGTCGGCCAGCGGCACGGTCCCGTCCGCGAGCTGCCGGGCCCCGTCGTGGGCGTCCTGCTGGCCGGTGGCGAGCTTCGTCGCGCCGTCGGCGGCCTCGGCGGTCTTCTGCCGGATCGTCGAGAAGCCGAGCAGCAGCTTGTCCGCGGCCTCCGCGCCGACCCGCGCGGACACCGACCGCCGCACCTCGGCGACGACCTGGTTGGCGATGGTCGAGCCGAGGTAGTTGTTGGCGTCGTTGGTGGTCAGCACGATCACGCCCGGCCGCGGCGTGAAGTCGCCCGGCGACAGGAGCGCCTGGGAGAAGTCCCCGGGCAGGGTCAGCGCGAACGTGTACGTCCCGTCGCGCACGCCCTCCTCGGCCTCGGCGGCGTTCACGCGGCGCCAGTCGAACCGGTCGCCGGCCACGAGCTCCTCGGCGACGTCGCGGCCCGCGTCCAGGCGCGTGCCGTCGCTCGCGGTCGCGCCCTCGTCCTCCACGACGAGCGCGGCGGGCACCTGGTCGAGGTGCGCGTGCGGGTCGTCGTTCGCGTACAGGTACAGCGCCGCGTACAGCAGCGGGACCAGCGTCAAAGCCACCACGGCCAGCTTCGGCAGCGTGCCGGAGGTGACCCGGCGCAGCTCGTTGAGCGCCATCCGGACGGCGGTCACTCGGACTCCTCGGGGACGTTGTCGGCGCCGATCCGCGCGGCGGGGACGGTCCCCAGGGCGGCGGCGGTGGTCGTGGTGCAGAGGGCGACGACGGACCGGTCGGGCGTGACGTGCCGGCGCGCCAGCTCCCACCAGCCCGCGGGGTCGCCGTGGTAGCGGTCGGGGCTGTCCAGCACGAGCGCCCGCGCGCCGGGGCGGCCGGCGGCCAGGTCCAGCATCAACGCGCACCGGGTGGCGGCCGGGACCTGCTCGAACCGGTGGTCGAGGTACGCGTCGGCGTCCCGCTCGGTCAGCCAGTCGGCGACGGCCTTGCGCCCGCTGCGGGCGCCGTTCATGGCCAGTTCCTCGCCGACCACGCCGGCCAGCGACAGCGCCGCCTCGGGCTCGCTGACGTCGGGGGAGTCCACCAGCACGACGTGCTCGCGCAGCTCGGCGGCGGACGGGGCGACCTCGCCGGTCGTCGGGCGCATCCGACCGGACAGCACGAGTCCGAGGGCGGTGTGGCCCGCGCCGGGCGGACCGGCGACCAACACCAGCTCGCCCGGCTTGACCAGCAGGGACGTCGGCTTCAGCACCGGGCCGTGCGGGCCGGTGACGCCGACGCGGCGAGCGTGGATCTCCACCGCGAACCTCCTACTTGAACTGACCGGTCAGTACAAATAGTGGCGCGCGAAGAGGGCGGCCCACAACTCGGGGCGGTGTGATTCGCGACCCGGCGGGGTGGCCGGGGTGGGCTCAGCGGAGCGCCCCGGCGGGGCGGACCTCCCACATCGTCCACAGCGGGCGGTAACCCTGGCGCGGCCAGAACACCGACGACAGCGGGTTCGGCGGGTTGTAGTAGAGGTAGGTGCCGACCGTGCCGAGGCGCTGCAACTCGCGGTGCGCGTGGGCCATGAGCTGCCGGCCCAGTCCGACGCCCCGCGCGCCCGGCAGCACCGACACGCAGTTCACGTAACCCCAGCGGCCGTGGGGGAGCCTGGTCGACGTGGCGTTGCCCGGCTCCGACGTCACCACCGCGCACTCCGCCAGCGCCACCGCGATGCCGTCCCGCTCGGCCAGCCACGCCGGACCGCCCGCCGCCAGCCGCTCGGCCAACGTCCGCCGCTTCAGCTCCACCGCGTCCGGCCGGTGCACCGTCGAACCCACCATGGACGAGTAGCGCAGCTCGGCCAGCGCCAGCGTCAGCACCGTCTCCAGGTCCGCGGGCGTGGCCCGGCGGATGACCGCGCCGCCCGTGACCTGCGGCGCGGGCGCCTGCCGGACGGCGATCACCGTCAACGGCACCAGCCCGTGGTCCAGCAGCGCCCTGGTCGCCTCCGCGTCCCGGCTCGGCCAGGTCAGCACGCACGCCGAGTCGCGCTCGGCCGGTCCCAGCAGGTCCAGCCGCTTGCGCCACGCGCGCAGCAGCGCGTCCATGCCCGCCGCGCACGCCGCGCCCAGCAGCGGCGTCAGCTCCCACACCTCGGTGGCCGACCACAGCCGCGCGGGGGACCGCCGGTCGTGCACCTGGCGGCTCAGCACGCCGGCGACCCGCGTGCCGTCCGGCAGCGCGGCGGTGATGACGTCGCCCTCCGGCGGCGCGGCCACCGACGGCAGCAACGGGTCGACGCTCGCGAAGCGCGCGCTCTGCGCCTCCATCAGCCCTTGACCGACGGTCATGACAGGCAGGCTACGGCTTGCGCGTGCGGAAGATCGCGGTGCCCGGGAACAGCCGGCCGCGCAGCGGGCTCCACTGGCCCCACGTGCGGGTGTGCCCGGCGGGCCACTCCGGCTCCACCACGTCGACCAGCTCCAGGCCCGCGCCGACGAGCGCCCGCACGTAGTCCCCGGTGGTCCGGTGGTGCTCCACGTACGTGGCCCGACCCGAGTCGTCCACCTCGACGTACGGCGTGCGGTCGAAGTACGACTGGGTGACGGTCAGCCCGCCCGGCCCGGGGTCGTCCGGGAAAATCCACCGGATCGGGTGAGTCACCGAGAACACCCACGGCGCGCCCGGTCGCAGCACCCGCGCGACCTCGCGGAACACCTCGCCCACGTCCGCCACGAACGGCACCGCTCCGAACGCCGAGCAGGCCGCGTCGAAGCTGCCCGCCGCGAACGGCAGCTGGTCCGCGCTGGCCTGCACCAGCGGCACGGCCACGCCGGTCGCCTCGTTCGCCGCCACCGCGTGCCGCAGCATCCCCGCCGAGATGTCGAACGCCACCGCGCGGGCGCCCCGCGACGTCAGCCACCGCGCGCACGGCGCGGAGCCGCAGCCGACCTCCAGCACCCGGCGTCCGCGCAGGTCGCCGAGGTAGCCGACCTCCTCCTCGCGGACCCCCTCCGGGCACCAGAGGAAGTCGGCCGCGCCCAGGAAGTCGCCGTGCTCGGCGTGGTAGTCGTCGGCGTCGGCGTCCCACCACATCCGGTTGGCCGCCCGCGACTCGGCCGCGTCCACGCCCCGCTTGGCGATGCCGGTGGTGCCGAGCGCCTGTTCCGCGCTCGCGTGCTGGTCGGACACACTGCTCCATTCAAGGGACCGGTTTGCCCGGTCGTCGCCGAGCCGCGTACGATATCGCCCGCGTAGTGGGTTCGCGCTGTCCTGATCGGTGAACACCTGGTGAGTCGGTCTTCGCGGTGGTGGCGTGCCCTCCGCGTAGCGTTGAACCCGCAGGCCTAAACCCCAATCCGTACCGGAGCCACCTACCTAATGTCCACCGACACCACCACTGTCCCGGTTGCCGCTGCGCCGAAGCAGGTCGCTATCAACGATATCGGGACGGAGGAGGACTTCCTCGCCGCCATCGACAAGACCATCAAGTACTTCAACGATGGCGATATCGTCGAAGGCACCATCGTCAAGGTCGACCGGGACGAGGTCCTGCTCGACATCGGCTACAAGACCGAGGGCGTCATCCCCTCGCGCGAGTTGTCGATCAAGCACGACGTCGACCCCAACGAGGTTGTCAAGGTCGGTGACGAGGTCGAGGCTCTTGTTCTCCAGAAGGAGGACAAGGAAGGCCGGCTGATCCTCTCCAAGAAGCGCGCCCAGTACGAGCGCGCCTGGGGCACCATCGAGGCCCTCAAGGAGAAGGACGAGCCCGTCAAGGGCACCGTCATCGAGGTCGTCAAGGGCGGCCTGATCCTGGACATCGGTCTGCGCGGCTTCCTCCCCGCCTCGCTCGTCGAGATGCGCCGCGTCCGCGACCTCCAGCCGTACGTCGGCCGGGAGCTCGAGGCGAAGATCATCGAGCTGGACAAGAACCGCAACAACGTGGTCCTGTCCCGCCGCGCGTGGCTGGAGCAGACCCAGTCCGAGGTCCGCAGCGAGTTCCTCAACCAGCTGCAGAAGGGCCAGGTCCGCAAGGGCGTCGTGTCCTCCATCGTCAACTTCGGCGCCTTCGTGGACCTGGGTGGCGTGGACGGCCTCGTGCACGTCTCGGAGCTGTCCTGGAAGCACATCGACCACCCGTCCGAGGTCGTCGAGGTCGGCCAGGAGGTCACGGTCGAGGTCCTGGACGTCGACATGGAGCGCGAGCGCGTGTCGCTGTCGCTCAAGGCGACGCAGGAAGACCCGTGGCGCCAGTTCGCCCGCACCCACGCGATCGGCCAGATCGTGCCGGGCAAGGTCACCAAGCTGGTTCCGTTCGGCGCGTTCGTCCGGGTCGACGAGGGCATCGAGGGCCTGGTCCACATCTCCGAGCTGGCCGAGCGCCACGTCGAGATCCCGGAGCAGGTCGTGCAGGTCGGCGACGACGTCATGGTGAAGGTCATCGACATCGACCTCGACCGTCGCCGGATCTCGCTGTCGCTGAAGCAGGCCAACGAGGGCTTCACGGTCGACTCCGAGTTCGACCCGACCCAGTACGGCATGGCCGCCGAGTACGACGACCAGGGGAACTACATCTACCCCGAGGGCTTCGACCCGGAGACCCAGGAGTGGCAGGAAGGCTTCGACAAGCAGCGCGAGGAGTGGGAGCGTCAGTACGCCGAGGCCCACACGCGCTACGAGGCCCACATGAAGCAGGTCGCCAAGGCCGCCGCGGCCGAGGAAGAGGCCGCGGGGGAGACCAACTACTCCTCCGGTGGCGACGCCCCGGCTGCCGCCACGTCGTCCAGCACGGGCGCCCCGGCCCAGGCCGGCGGCACCCTGGCGAGCGACGAGCAGCTCGCCGCGCTGCGCGAGAAGCTGTCGGGCGGCGCCTGACAGGCACGACCGGCCGACGCACCTCGTCGGCTGACTGAGTGACCACGGTCGCCCCTCGCCCACTCCGGGCGGGGGGCGACCGTCGTTCCGGCCTCTCTCACGACGTTCGGCGGCGGCGCAGCGGGCCGAAGCGCCCGGCGGCCCACCCCGAAGCGTGGTCCGAACCACCGCCGAGCCCGCCGCCGCGATCACCACGGCGATCACCGCGTCGCGGACACCGCCACCGACCGCCGGAAACCGGCGCCGCACACCACCTCCCGCGGCATCCCCCGTGGCGGTTGATCGCCGTGCGGAGTGGTTGCCGTGCGCTAAGTTGAGAGCCCTATGGGCGTGCGTGCGGTGATGGCGGCGGTGGCGGTGGCGGTGGCCCTGGGCTCGACGGTCACGGCGTGCTCGACCGTGACACCGCCGGCCGTGCCGAACCCGCGGATCCCGACGATCGTGCCGCCCACGTCGTTCAGCCGCGTCCCCCAGATGGTGGACCGCCCGCTGCCGGACGACTGCGAGCTGGTCGTCCCCGTGGAGGTCCTGCACCAGCGCCTCGGCCGCGAGCTCCCCGGTGAGCTGAAGACGATCATCGGCATCCCCGAGCCGTCGCTCGGCCGCACCGGCAAGATCGACTGCTACTACGGCGTGGGCGAGCGCCAGCCCCTCGCCGCCGCGCCCGTCGTCGTCGGCCTCGCCTCCTACGTGGACGCGCCCACCGCGTCCGGCCGGGTCACCGAGAGCGTCACCGCCGAACGCGAGGACGGCGCCACCGTCACCCAGGTCGACGTGAGCAAGCACAAGGGCTCCCTGGTCACCACCAAGGACGAGCGGCTGCTCATGGGCTCCCTCGGCAAGACGACGTTCGTGGCCCGGGTCAAGGCCGGTGTCGTGCCGGACGACGCGGTGGGCGCGTTCCTCGCCGCCATCGCCCAGCAGTCCATGACCCCGGTCGAGGAAGCCTGAAGATCCTTCACGTGGCAGGCTGGACGCCATGTTGCGCGTGGGGCTCTCCGGGGGAATCGGGTCGGGCAAGTCGACGGTGGCACGCCGCCTGGCCGAACACGGCGCGGTCGTCATCGACGCCGACCGGCTGGCCCGCGAGGTGGTCGAACCGGGCACCGACGGGCTCCGCGAGGTCGTCGCGGCGTTCGGCGAGGACGTCCTCGACGCCCACGGCGCCCTCAACCGCGCGGCGCTCGCGGCGAAGGTGTTCGGCGACGAGCAGGCCCTCGCCACCCTCAACGGCATCACGCACCCGAGGATCGCCGCCCGCACGGCCGAGCTGATCGCCGCGGCGCCCGAGGACGCGATCGTCGTGCACGACGTCCCGCTCTTGGTCGAGAAGGAGATGGCGCCGCTCTACCACCTGGTGCTGATCGTCCACGCGGACGTGGACCAGCGGCTGGCGCGGCTGCGCGGCCGGGGCATGGCCGAGGACGACGCGCGCCGCCGCATCGCCGCCCAGGCCGACGACGACCGCCGGCGTGCCGTCGCGGACGTGTGGCTGGACAACTCCGGCACGCCCGACCTGGTGCTGGCGCGGGTGGACGCGCTGTGGGCGGACCGGCTGGTGCGGTACGAGGCGAACGTCCGCCTGCGCCGCCACGCGTCGGGTCCGCCGATCGTGGTGCCGTACGACGAGACGTGGCCGGTGCAGGCGGCACGGGTCGCGGCCCGCATCCGGCTCGCCGCGGGCGGGCGCCGGGTGGAGCACATCGGCTCGACGTCCGTGCCGGGGCTCGCGGCGAAGGACGTGCTGGACTTCCAGCTGGCCGTGACGTCGCTCGACGAGGCGGCGGAGCTGGAGGAGGCGCTGACCCAGGCCGGGTTCCCGGGCCTCGGCATCGGCGAGGACACCGTCAGGCACGGAGGCGACGACCAGTCGCGGTGGCTGAAGAGGCTGCACGCGGGCGCGGACCCCGGGCGGCGGGTCAACCTGCACGTCCGCGTGGAGGGCGGTCCGGGGTGGACGTGGGCGATGCGGTTCCGCGACTGGCTGCGCGCCGACGCACGGGCGCGGGACGAGTACGCGGCGGTCAAGCGGGAGCTGTCGGAGCGGCACAGAGGTGATGCGGACGGTTTCGC
Organism: Saccharothrix hoggarensis; assembly: GCF_042678885.1. GTDB lineage: Bacteria > Actinomycetota > Actinomycetes > Mycobacteriales > Pseudonocardiaceae > Actinosynnema > Actinosynnema hoggarensis. The sequence goes on along the minus strand of NZ_JBHTLK010000155.1, from coordinate 2,390 downwards.
GTACGGCGACGCCAAGGAGCCGTGGATGGACGCGGCGACCGCGCGCATGGACGCGTTCTACAGGGACGGCCACACGTCGTAGATGCCCCGGTGGGTGAGCCACGTGCCGAGGTCGTGCCGGTGCAGGCTGACCTCCTCCAGCGTGCGGTGCACGGTCCGCAACGCCTGGTCGGCGTCGTCGGGGCCCAGCACGCGCCCGGCGACGGCGGCGGCGAACTCCTCCGAGCGCACGATCCGCGCCGTCGTGCCGCCCGGCACGGCGAGGCCCAGAAGGAGGTCGGTGGTGCGCCACCAGCGGCCGTCGCGCTGCACGCGGACTGCGCTGAGCACGCTCGGGCCGCTGCGCGCGTGGCGCGACCGGGGTCGGTGGTGGGTCAGCCGGAGCCCCAGGTCGGGCATCAACCAGGTGACCTCGGAGTCGGAGAACGGGTCGTCCGGGGTGGGGCATTCGAGCCGCAGGCCCCAGTGCTCCACCCGACAGGTGGAGAGGTGCCTCGACGTGCCGCTGGAGTAGCTCCGAACAGCGCTGACGGTGTCGACAACGTCGACCAGCTGAGGTGTGATGACCGCTCCCACGCGACCCGAGGGTAGCCGGAAGTGTGCTGCGGGTAACTACGCGGATCGATTCGTTACATCACGGTCTGCGTAGGGCCGGATCACTATCGGGTGACGGACTCGGATGGCGGTTGACCAGCGAGTGTGACCGTCTGTATTACCGCTGACGCCACGTGGTGATCGTTCCGCAGGCCGCCAGCCAGCGGACGACGTCGTGCCCGTGCGCCGCGATCCCGGCGACCGCGCGGTACGTCGTCTCCAACGCCCACTGTGCCCGGTCCGGCTGGATGAGGCCCTGGTCGAGTGCGGTCAGCAACTCGTCCGTGTCGAGCACGGTCACGCTGCGTCCCGTGCGGACGACCAGGTCCAGGTACAGGTCGACGGTCTTCCACACCGACCCGCTCGAACTGATCTCGACCACGTCGACGTACAGGTCGTAGTCGCGCTCGTGGCCCGGGTGCCACGACTGGCGGGTGACGCGCAGGCCGTGCGCGGGCAGCAGCCACGACTCGAAGTGCGACAGGCGCGGGTGCCCCGGCACCGGGCGCGACATGTACAGGCCGTGCCGCGTGAGTCGGTACTCCTCGACCCCGCGCAGGTGGCCCTTGGGATCGGTGTTGCTCTTCGCGTCGAGGTCGAAGTACTCGATCTTCGGCGGGTGGATGTGCATGCGGGTCCCGGCGGCACTCGACGTCACAGGCCCGACTTTAGGCATCGGCACCGGCCGAACACCCAGTTCTGTCACCCAAAAGTAGGATGATCGCTTAGTCTTCCCGCCATGTTCGGCATCATCCGCCCGTGCCGCAACCGCCTGGGCCCCGAGCTGCGCGAGTCGTGGCTGGCGCACCTGTGCGGGCTGTGCCTGGCGCTGCGCGACGACCACGGCCACCTCGCCCGCGTGGTCACCAACTACGACGGCCTGGTCATCTCCGCCCTGGTGGAGGCGCAGGCCGGTCGGTCGCGGCGGTCCGCGGGGCCGTGCGCCCTGCGCGGCATGCAGGCGGCGGACGTCGCCGTGCCCACGGGCGCGCGCCTGGCCGCGTCGGTGTCCCTGGTGCTGGCGTCGGCGAAGGTCGGCGACCACGTGTCCGACGGCGACGGCGTGTTCGCGCGGGCCCCGATGCGGGGCGTGGGCAGGCAGGTCGCGCGGCGGTGGGCGGCGCAGGCGTCGGAGACGGGCCTCGACCTGGGGTTCGACACGGCGGTCCTGGTGGACGCGGTGAAGCGCCAGTCCGACGTTGAGGCGGCGGCCGGGCTCGGCTCGTCCGTGCTCGCGGTGACCGAGCCGACCGAGACCGCGGCGGGCGAGGCCGTGGCGCAGACCGCCGTGCTGGCCGGGCGTCCGGGCAACGCCGCGCCGCTGCGCGAGGTCGGCCGCCTGTTCGGACGGCTGGCGCACCTGCTGGACGCCGTGGAGGACCTGGCGGACGACCGGGCGTCCGGCGCGTGGAACCCGCTGGTCGCGACCGGGACGACGGTGGACGAGGCCCGGCGGCTGTGCGACGACGCGGCGCTGGGCATCACGCTCGCGATGCGGGAAGTCGACTTCGCCGACGACCGGCTGGTGCACGTGCTGCTGGTGCACGAGGTGCAGGAGTCGATCCGGCGGGCGTTCGGCGACCCGCACACGCACACGCGGGCCGCGCGCGCTTCCGGAACGGACATCATCGAGGCGGACGACCTCGACTCACACATCCTCCACTCACACACCCCCGAGGCGCACACCCCGCAGCCGCCGCCCGGCTGGCAGCCCGCGCCCGGCATGTACCCGCCCCCGGCGCAGCACGGCCCGCACGGCGCGCAGCCTCCGTACCAGGGCCACGTGCCGCCTCCCG